>JBFOLS010000195.1:0-8462 GCA_040830225.1 Leisingera sp. | reverse complement strand
TCTTGGCCGAAACGGCGGTGATGCGCGAAGGCACGATTTTTCCGCGCTCAGAGATGTAGCGCTGCAGCAGACGGGTGTCTTTGTAGTCGATCTTCGGCGCGTTGTCGCCCGAGAACGGGCAAACCTTGCGGCGGCGGAAAAACGGTTTGGCTGCCATGATTTAGCGTCCTTTTCTCAAGCGTTGATCAGCGGCGCTCGCGACGGCCGTCGCGTTCGTCGCGCTTCTGCATCTGGACCGAAGGGCCCTCGGCGTGCTCGCCGACCTTGATGGTCAGGACGCGCATCACGTCATCATGCAGACGCATCAGGCGCTCCATTTCCTGAACCGCGCCGGCGGGGGCGTCGGATTTCAGGAAGGCATAGTGGCCCTTGCGGTTCTTGTTGATCTTGTAGGCCATGGTCTTGACGCCCCAGTACTCCTGGTCGACCAGCTTACCGCCGTTGTCGGACAGAACAGCACCGAAGTGTTCGATGAGGCCTTCAGCTTGCGAGTTGGACAGGTCCTGACGCGCAATCATGACATGCTCGTAGAGTGGCATGCGAACTCCTGTTTGTGTCTAGGCGCATTTCATAGACCGGGCATCATGTGCTTCCGCTGCCAGGTCACGAGAGGCTGCGCGGAACGAAAGTGTTGCGGAAGCAGGCCTCCCTATACAGGCTGGGGCTGAAAGAGCAAGGCTTATCGGCAGTTTCCAGCCCCTGGCCGCCGCCGCCGCGGCTTTACCGCAAGCCTGCCTCATTCATGCCCAATTACAGTCCTTCAACTGATTAACGAAGACTTAACGCGGAGAACAGCCGCGGGGCCGGGAAGTGCCGGCACAGGCAGCTTGAGAAAGGGCAGTTCGATGGCAGTGACAGATCAAACCCCGCCCCGGGTTTACCGGGTACCCGGAGCTGGAAAACTCAGCGCTATCGCCGGCGCGGTGCCGCTTCGGTTGCGGCTGGAAGCGAACTGGAAGGTCCGGATCGTTCTGCTGCGGGTTCTGGGCGCGGCGATGATCCTCAGCTCCACCGGCCTGTGGCTGGTGCCAGGGGCCGGAGCGGACCCTGAGATGAACCTGATCCGGTTCGGCATTTCCGTTGCGTTCCTGCTGGCCGGACTGGTGCTGATGACCGCGCATGAACCCGGCAATCAGCCTGAAGCCTGCTTTGACCCGGTGCGCCGGGAATTGCGGGTCCTGCAGCGTGACAGCCGCGGCCGCCCGCGCACCGTCCTGCGCCGCAGCTATGACACGCTGGGCGGGGCAAGGCTGACCGCCTCGACCGTGCAGATGTTCGAAGGCGACGGCAGCCTGCTGATCGAACTGCCGGTCGGCTCCGCTGCGATGCGCAGCCACCTGCGCGATCAGCTGAGCGGCGCCGTGCGGATTCTGACCTGACAGAGTGACACGTTTGTGCTGGCCGGTTCCGTCGGCCTTCCTGCAAGGACATTATGTTCGTCCGTTCACAGATGGTGTTGGTTTTTGCAGTCTTCCCTTTTCAGCGCCGGACGCCACATCTGTTGCCACGTGAATTGATCAGACGGAGCCTATACCATGAAGAAGACCCTGCTTGCCGCCGCCCTGGCCGCTGCCGCTGCAACCGGTGCCGCCGCTGCACCTGAAAAATATGTGCTCGACGCCAGCCACAGCCAGATCTTGTTTGATTACAACCACCTGGGTTTTTCGACCACTTGGGGCATGTTCTCGGGCTTCGAAGGTGAGATCATGTTCGATCAGGAAAACCCTGCCGCTTCCAGCGTCTCCGTTTCGATGCCGCTCAGCATGATGTTCACCGGCTGGCAGGCCCGGTTTGACCATTTCATGACCAAGGATTTCTTTGACGCTGCCGAGGACGAGACCGTCAGCTTCTCCTCCACGGGCATTGAAGTGACCGGCGACAACACCGCCAAGATCTCCGGTGATCTGACCCTCAACGGCGTGACCAAGCCGGTGGTGCTGGATGCCAAGCTGAACCAGACCGGCGAGCACCCGATGGCGAAAAAGCCCTGGGCCGGTTTCGACGCGACCGCCACTGTGCTGCGCTCTGACTTCAACCTGGGCCAGTTTGCTCCCTTCGTCAGTGATGAGGTGAACATCAAGATCTCAGTTGAAGCGATGAAGGCGGACAGCTAAGCAGCCTTTCTTTTCGCAGAGCCGCCGGCCCGAAGGGGAACGGCGGCTTTTTTGCGTTTGCGCGCCCGGCTTGGGCAGGCGGTGCCAAAAGGCGGTTCCGGTGCCTCGCCAAAGCGTGACAGGAGTTCATTGGCCTTTCACCGGCTCCAGCTTCATTCTGAAGGCGGCCCCAGCGGCCACCTCGGAAAGGAGGCACCATGTTCCGCTTAGGCTATTTCATTTCGGCTGTTGCGGCATTGGCCCTCGCTGCCAACCTGGCTTTCACTGCGCCGGCTGCCGCCCACGGCTCCGGCCATGACGCCGCCCGGGTCATTGCAGGGCTGATTGCCTTGGGCCTCATCGCCAAGAGTTTGGACGACCGAAAGCACCGGCATCACGGTTACAGCCATTCCTATCAGCCGCGCACCTACTACAAGCCGCACAGGTCCCGGCCTAACGCAGGCCACCGCCGCCACCATCACCGCGGCATCCACCGCCACCGCACCCGCCACGGCGGTTACTACCGGCACCGGCACTGACTGTCCGGATGCGGCTGAGCACTGGCGGGCAGTTGCAGCCGCGGGCAATTGCCTGCCCCGCTGCGGATATGCCAGAAACCTTGCAGAACCGGGAGCAGAATGCAGGAGCAAGCAATGGCAGCAGGCACATCTGCAGAGGGCGGTATCCGCTACCGGCGGTCCCGTGCCGGGGACGCGCAGGCCGTCTTTGATCTGGTGAGCGCTTCAGTCCGGCGGCTGGCGCCTGTTCCGTATTCTCAAGAAGTTGTGGACAGCTGGATGGCAGGACGGGTGCCCGGAGACTATCTGGCGGATTGCGCCAGCGGTGCCATCTGGATCGCTGAGGCCGGCCAGGCCCCGGCCGGGTTTGCGCATGGTGTGCCGGGTGAGGTCAAAAGGCTGTTTGTTGCCGCGGAACATACCGGCAAGGGGGCAGGGGCCGGGCTGATGGCGCGTGCGCTGGCGGATGCTCTGCCGGAAGGAACCGGGCAGGTTCGGATTGAGGCGACTCTGAATGCGGTGCCCTTCTACGCGAGATGGGGCTTTGCGGAAACCGGACGCGGCGTGTTTTCAGGCCGCGCTCCGCAGTTGCCGGAAATTGACGTGGTGATCCTGGAAAAGCGGTTCTGAATTCGTCCCGGGGCCGGAACGGCAAAGCGCCGCGCGTCAGCGCGGCGCCCGGCCCAAGGCTGCTAAGGGGCGGCGGCGCAGCCGGTGCCTCTGCGGGCGCGGGAGCCCTGCTCACAGTACCCAGCCCGTCGGCACCCGGCCGGATCACTCGGCTCTTTTTGCTTCCAGTTCCACGGCGACGTCCACCGAAAAGGCGAGAGAGCTTTCGTCGGGCAGGCTCTTGCCGATACTAAAGTCCAGCCGGTTAATCGTCAGCCCGCCCGCCATCTTGGCAACGCCGCTGTCCAGATCCAGAGTGAAGGGCAGGGTGGCCGGCATTGTCCGCCCTTTGATGGTCAGCGTGCCTGCAGCCTGGTAACCCTCTTCCAGTTTTTCGATCTCGGCCTTGAACAGGGCGGTTGGGAAGTTGGCACTGTCAAAATAGTCGGCGCCCATTGCCTGGCCCGCAACCGATCCCAGTTCCAGCGAGGCAATGGCGATTTCCACCTCGACGTCGCCGGCAGGGCCCGGTGCGGAAGGTTCCTCGAAATTGATCACAGCAGTCCATTCGCCAAAGCTGCCTTGGATCACGCTGCCCATTTGGGTGACCGAAATGCCCAGCGTTCCGGATTGCACCGCCCAGCTGCCGCTGGAGGCCGGCGCACCTGCGATAATGGGCGCGATGGACTGGTCTTCGGCTTGAGCGTCCTGCTGGCCGGCCCCGTAGCCGCCGAACACCCCAATCGCCGCGCCGCCGCCCAATGCGCCGGCCCACACCAGAACAGCCGCAAGCAGCGGTGTCAGGCTGTGTCTCTGCGCGGGCGGCTCCGGCAGATCGCCGCTGGCGGGCAGCATCCGGCGCAGGGTGGAGTCGCGGTCGATCACATGGTGCTTCAGCGCGCCGGCAATATGCAGGCCGAGCGAGACTGCCAGCGTCCAGACCAGAACCCAGTGCAGCCCTCCAAAGAAAGACGCCACCGCCTCGGACTTCGGCACAAACGGCAGGTTCTGCCCAAGCGGCCACCAGATCGGCGCAAAGCCGGTGGTTGCAGCATGGTGGATCCAGCCGCTCAAGGGGACTGCCACCAAAGAGCCGTACAGCAGCCAATGCACCATCTCGGCAGCCAGGGCTTCAGCCCTGCGGTCCGGGTGCAGCAGGCCGGGCTTGGGCTGGCTGAGCGCCCAGAGAATGCGCAGCAGCGCAGTGAAAAAAACAGCGACCCCAACGGTTTTATGCACCGAGAACAGCAAGGTGGCGCGTTCAATGACCGCTTGGCTGCCATCAAAGCCGGGGCTTTGGATCTCATGGGCCAATTCATTCGCAAAATAGCCCAGCGGAAAGGCTGAGAAGATCAGCAGGGCAGTCAGCCAATGAAAGGTCTTGGCGACACTTCCGTAAGAGGAAAACGTATTGGCGCGGGACATGGGGGCGCATTTCCTTGTCAGTTTCCGGTTGTTCTCAACCTAGTGATGGGAGCCCATGTTGCAACGCCGGGCTCTGTCCTCCTGCGCACAGTATTGGTGCGCAAAGTGCAGCTTTGCTTGTACGCAGGGAAAAGGGCCGTTACATCAGGCAAAACGCTAAAACAGACGAGGTCTTCAATGACGATCGCATTCGTGTTTCCGGGACAGGGCGCCCAGACCATCGGCATGGGCAAGGCGCTGGCCGAGGCCTATCCGGCTGCCAAGGCCATCTTTGACGAGGTGGATGACGCGCTGGGGGAAAGCCTGAGCCAGCTGATCTGGGAAGGTGAGATCGAAACCCTGACCCTGACCCAGAACGCCCAGCCCGCGCTGATGGCCACCTCGATGGCTGCCATGCGGGCCCTGGAAGCCGAAGGCGTCACGGTTGAGAAAGCCTCTTTCGTAGCGGGTCATTCGCTCGGTGAATATTCCGCTCTGGCCGCTGCCGGAGCGATTTCGGTTGCGGATACCGCCCGCCTGCTGCGCACCCGCGGCCTGGCGATGCAAAGCGCTGTGCCGGTGGGCGAAGGCGCTATGGCTGCGATCCTCGGCCTGGACCTGGAAGCCGTTCGCGCGGTTGCCGAAGAAGCGGCACAGGGTGACGTCTGCCAGGCCGCCAACGACAATGACCCGACCCAGGTTGTTGTGTCCGGCGCCAAGGCCGCGGTTGAACGCGCTGCAGTGATCGCCAAGGAAAAAGGCGCCAAGCGCGCGGTGATGCTGCCGGTGTCTGCTCCGTTCCACTGCGCCCTGATGCAGCCGGCGGCGGATGCAATGGCGGAAGCGCTGGCTGGCGTGGACGTCAAATCCCCGGCAGTTCCGCTGATTGCCAATGTGCGCGCTGATGAAGTCACCAGCCCGGACGTAATCCGGCAGTTGCTGGTGGAGCAGGTCACCGGTTCCGTCCGCTGGCGTGAAAGCGTGCAGGCGATGGGTGCCAAGGGCGTCACCGAATTCTGGGAGATCGGCGCGGGCAAAGCTCTGTCCGGTATGATCCGCAAGATCGACCGGGCGCTGGCTTGCCGCCAGATTGGCACTCCCGACGACGCCAAAGCCGCTGCAGAGGCCTAATCCGATTTTCCCGGTGCGGCTGGGTCTGCGCCGGGGCTCAGACATAAAGGACAAGAGAATGTTTGATTTGACTGGCAAGAATGCCCTGGTGACCGGCGCCTCTGGCGGCATCGGCGGCGAGATCGCCCGTGCGCTGCACGCAGCCGGCGCGACCGTGGCCCTGTCCGGCACCCGTGAAGAGCCGCTGAAAGCTCTGGCTGAAGAACTGGGCGAACGCGCCCATGTGGTGACCTGCAACCTGTCCGATGCCGTGTCGGTCGAGGCGCTGCCGAAACAGGCGGCCGAGGCGATGGGCTCGGTCGACATTCTGGTGAACAACGCAGGCATCACCCGCGACAACCTGTTCATGCGCATGAAGGACGAGGAATGGCAGAGCGTCCTGGACGTGAACCTGACCTCCACCATGCGCCTGTGCCGCGGCGTGCTGCGCGGCATGATGAAGGCCCGCTGGGGCCGCATCATCAACATCTCCTCAGTTGTCGGTGCCACCGGAAACCCGGGCCAGGGCAACTATGCCGCTTCCAAGGCAGGCATGGTCGGCATGTCCAAATCGCTGGCCTATGAGGTTGCCAACCGCGGCATCACCGTAAACGCGGTTGCGCCGGGTTTCATCGCCACTGCGATGACGGAAAAGCTGAACGATACCCAGAAGGACGCGATCCTGACCCAGATCCCTGCAGGCCGCATGGGGGAATCGAAGGAAATCGCATCTGCGGTTCTGTACCTGGCCAGCCAGGAAGCCGGTTATGTCACCGGCACCACGCTGCATGTGAACGGCGGCATGGCGATGATCTGAGAACAGATCCGGTCTGTTGTTTTGGAAGCCCTGCAGGACCACTGCAGGGCTTTTTCAATCCCGGCACCGGGGCAAGCGCTGTCTTCTGCGGTCTGTTTGCGCCGCCAAGCGATTGAAAAACGGTGAATTTGCGAAAAAATTCCTGATGCACCCTTGCAAGCACTTGATTGCGGCTCCATCTGCACGCTTCATAGCGGCCAGACACGGGCTGCCGCAAGCCGCGTGACCAAGCGAAACCGTTTGCCTTGGCCGCGGTCTATGCTATAGGCGGCCCATATTCGCGCTGGTATTTCCTAACGGAAACGCCGCACTGTCCCCGCCCGGCGGGGATGACACCGCCCGCTCCGGGCAAAAACCACGCCGCCCGAACGGGCAAGGGCAGAACCGGGCAGAGTGCCCTGAAAGACGAGGAAGAGACATGAGCGACGTCGCAGACCGCGTAAAGAAGATCGTTGTTGAACACCTGGGTGTTGAAGAGGACAAGGTTACCGAAAACGCCTCCTTCATCGACGACCTGGGCGCAGACAGCCTGGACACCGTGGAACTGGTGATGGCGTTTGAAGAAGAGTTCGGCATCGAGATCCCGGACGATGCAGCCGAAACCATCCAGACCTTCGGCGACGCGGTCAAGTTCATCTCCGAAGCGTCCTAAGCCACGCTTCCGGATGACCGGCACAAGCGGCGTCTTCCCAGCGGGGAAGGCGCCGTTTTCTTTTGCCCGCGGCCCTTTGATTCTGCATCTGCAGCGAAAAGGGGCATTAAGATATGTTTGCGCTACCACCTTCGCCCGGTGCCGCGCCGCAAACGTTTCAGAAAACGTCAGGATACGTCGCTCTGTCTCCGGTGAACCGTGCTAAGCTCTCCGCAAGAGGCAAAAACAGAGGAGATAGGCACTATGATGATTTACCCCACAATGGAGATTCAGAACCGCCGCTGCGTGACCCTCGAGAAAGGCCGCCTTGACGAGCCGCAGATCTGGCATGTGGACCCTGTCGAAACCGCCAAGGGCTTTGCTGCCGCGGGTGCGGAATGGATGCATGTGACTGATTTCAATGCGATTGAGGGCGATTACAGCAATGAAGAGCTGATCAGCGACATCATCCGCGGTGCCGGTATTCCAGTCCAACTGGGCGGCGGCATGCGCTCGCGGGAGCATGTCGAACAATGGATCGACAAAGGGGCCGGGCGGATTGTGATCGGCACCCTGGCAGCGCGCGATCCGCAGCTGGTGCAGGAATTGGCGAAGCACCACCCGGACCAGATCGTGCTGGCTGTTGATGTGTACCAGGGCCAGGTGATGACCGACGGCTGGCGCCAGGCCGGCGCTATTTCCCCCGAAGATTTCATTGCAGCCTTCGACAATGCGCCCTTGGCGGGAATCATTGTCACCGACATCGACAGCGACATGTCCGATCTTGAGGCGCAGCTTGGCCTGATTTCCGGTTTGGCTGAAAAGTCTCGGACCCCGGTGATTGCTCATGGCGTGGTGCGCAGTTCGGATGACATCTCGAGGCTGAAGTATATCTACAACATTTCCGGCGCGATGGTGGGCCGGGCGCTGTTCCAAAAGTTTCTGACGGTGGAAGAAGCTCTTGAAGTCGCACGCCCCGAGCCGGAGCCGGTGGCAGAGCTGCAGTAACCGCCAGGCGGTTTGCCATTTGCTGCCTTGAAGCAGCTATCGGGGCCATCCTGTGTTTGCAGGGTGGCCCTTGTGCTTAGTAATGCCCGTTCTCTGAACCTAAACCCCTAGTCCTGGCGGAACACGGGAGGCGGAGCGGGGAGCCTCTTCACCTTCCATGGGAAAGGCTTCGAGCAGGCGGTGCAGCTGCAGGAAATTGAAATCTTTTGAGAATTTGACTCCGAAGTAATCTGTCGTTTTCCATCGCACCTGTGCCTGCACCGTGTAGCCGC
>JBFOLS010000194.1:0-3179 GCA_040830225.1 Leisingera sp. | reverse complement strand
GGGCTGGAACTGCTGGCCGTCCCAGACCGGGCGGATCTGCATCTTGTTGACGCCGACAATTGCAACCTCGGGGTAGTTGACGATCGGTGTTGTGGCGATGGCACCCATCGGTCCGAGCGAGGTGATGGTGATCGTGCCGCCGTTCAGTTCGGCCCGTTTGATGGACCCGTCCCGGGCGGCCTCTGCCAGGCGCGTGATTTCAGCGGCATTGTCCCACAGGCTGCCGGCCTCGGCATGCTGCACAACCGGCACGCTCAGCCCTTGCGGTGTTTGGGTGGCAATACCAACATGCACGCCGCCATGCCGGTGGATCACCCCGGCCTCGTCATCGAAACGCGCGTTCAATCCGGGCTGTTCCCGCACGGCTTCGACGATGGCGCGTATCAAGAAGGGCAGCAGCGTCAGCTTGGGACGCGCGTCCTTGTGCTTGGCGTTGAGAGCGGCACGGAGGTTCTCGAGCGCAGCCATCTCCACTTCTTCCACGATGGTGATATGCGGGATGCGCTGCTTGGCCAGAGCCATTTGTTCGGCAATCCGGCGGCGCATGCCAATCACACGCACTTCTTCAATGCCGGTGTTCTGGGCGCGGATGACGCCGCCTTGCTGAATGCCGCCCGAGGCGATCCAGCTGTCGAGGTCCGCATGGCTGATGCGCCCCGCCGGACCGGTGCCCGGTACCTGGCGAAGATCGACGCCTTCTTCCCGCGCCCGTGCCCGCACCGACGGCGAGGCCAGCGGCTTGGTCCCATTGCTGCGAGGAACCGGTGCCGCTGCGGCCGGGGGCGGCACTGGTGCTTCTGCCGCCGCCGGTTGCGGTACCGGCTTGACGGCAGGCCTATCCGGTTCCGCGGTTTCTGCCGGCGCGGCAGCTTCATTGCCTTCGCCCTCGACCTCAATGCGCACCAGGACGGAGCCGACCGGGATCATCATTCCGATCTCACCGCCCAGCTCCAGAACTTTCCCCTCGGCAGAAGAAGGCACTTCGACCGCGGCCTTGTCGGTCATGACGGCGGCCAGAATGTCATCTTCCTTGACGATGTCGCCCGGCTTCACGTGCCACTCGATCAGTTCGGCTTCGGCGACTCCCTCGCCCACATCGGGGAGGCGGATTTCAAATACACCCATGGATCAGTCCTCCATGACTTTCTTGAGTGCCTCGCCCACGCGGCCAGGCCCCGGGAAATACTCCCATTCCTGCGCATGGGGATACGGTGTGTCCCAGCCGGTCACCCTGATAATCGGCGCTTCCAAGTGGTAAAAGCAGGTCTCCTGCACCAGCGACATCAGCTCTGCGCCGTAGCCGGAGGTGCGGGTGGCCTCATGCACGATCACGCAGCGGCCGGTCTTTTTCACCGACTCCGCAATCGCCTCAAGATCGAGCGGCAGCAGGCTGCGCAGGTCGATCACCTCGGCGTCGATGCCGGTCTCTTTCGCCGCAGCCTCTGCCACGTAAACCATCGTTCCATAAGCTAGAACCGTGACATCTGCGCCTTCGCGGCGGATCGCTGCCTTGCCCAGAGGCACAATGGTGTCACCATCCGGCACATCCCCCAGCGGGTGTTTCTTCCAGCTTTCGACTGGCTTGTCGTGGTGGCCATCAAACGGCCCGTTATAAAGCCGCTTGGGCTCGAAAAAGATCACCGGATCGGGATCGGCAACCGCCGCCAGCAACAGCCCCTTGGCGTCGCGCGGGTTTGAAGGCATCACGACCTTCAGCCCCGAAACATGGGTGAACAGCGCTTCCGGGCTCTGGCTGTGGGTCTGGCCGCCAAAGATGCCGCCGCCGGTGGGCATGCGGATCACGATAGGGCAGGTGAAATCTGCATTGGAGCGGTGGCGCAGCCGGGCGGCTTCGGAGACGATCTGGTCATAGGCCGGATAGACATAGTCGGCGAACTGGATTTCGATCACTGGCTTCAGCCCGTAGGCTGCCATGCCGATGGCGGCGCCGACGATGCCGGATTCATTGATTGGCGCATCAAAGCAGCGCGATTTTCCGTATTTCTCCTGCAGGCCCGCGGTGCAGCGGAAAACGCCGCCGAAAAAGCCGACATCCTCTCCAAAGACGACCACCCGCTCATCCGCCGCCATGGCGATATCATGGGCCTCGCGGATGGCTTCGATCATAGTCATCTGTGCCATGTCAGAATCCCGCCTCCTGACGCTGACGGATCAGGTGCGGCGGCATGGTTTCATAGACGCCTTCGAACATGTCGCGCGGACTGGGTGTCTTGCCCGCCGTCAGCGTGCCCACCGCCTCGGCCTCCTTCTGCGCCGCAACAACTGTATCCAGGACCTCTGCTTCCATCTGTTTGTGGCGGTCCTCGCTCCATTCCCCGATGGTGATCAGATGCTGCTTCAGCCGCTCGATCGGATCGCCAAGCGGCCAGGCCGCTGCTTCGCGCCTGGAACGGTAGGCAGAGGGATCGTCGCTGGTGGAATGCCCGCCGGCGCGGTAGGTCACATGTTCGATCAGGGTCGGACCGTGTCCGCGCCGCGCGCGTTCGCAGGCCCATTTGGCGACGGCATGCACCGCCAGATAGTCATTGCCGTCCACCCGGACCGAGGCGATGCCAAACCCGTGACCGCGGGCGGCAAAGGTGCCGACACCGCCGCGGGCAATGCCCTGGAAGGTCGAAATGGCCCATTGGTTGTTGACGATATTCAGTACCACGGGCGCTTTGTAGGTCGAGGCAAACACCATTGCCGCGTGGAAATCGCTCTCGGCGGTGGAGCCGTCGCCGATCCAGCCGGCTGAGATTTTCGTGTCGCCGGAAATTGCAGAGGCCATGGCCCAGCCCACCGACTGAATGAACTGAGTGCCCAGGTTGCCGGACACCGTGAAGAACCCGTGCGCCTTCGAGGAATACAGGATCGGCAGCTGGCGGCCGTGCAGCGGGTCCTCGGCGTTGGAGTAAATCTGGTTCATCATCGTGACCATCGGATAGCCGCTTGCGATCAGCAGCCCGGCCTGACGGTAGGTGGGGAAGTTCATGTCGCCCGGCTGCAGGGCGCGGCTGAAGGCGCAGCTGACAGCCTCCTCGCCCAGATGCTGCATATAAAAACTGGTCTTGCCCTGCCGCTGAGCGTTGAGCATCCGCGCGTCGAAGGTTCGCAGCAGCAGCATGTGGCGGAGCCCTTCGTGCAGCTCTTCAGTGCTGAGCGCGCCGGCCCATTCG
>JBFOLS010000193.1:0-18818 GCA_040830225.1 Leisingera sp. | reverse complement strand
CGGAACTTCAGGCCGTTTGCATCAGTGGGCTCCACCAGCGGCTTGTTGGCCGACATCTGCTTCATGCCGTTGTGCCAGTAGGCCAGCCCCTGCAGGCCGCGGCGCTGCATCGAATCCAGCATCTCCTGGCCGGTTTCAGAGCCCTGGAATGCATCCACCGCTTCGATGTTCTTGAACATGAACGGCAGGTCGAACAGGCGGAACTGCTTGGTGAATTTCTCGAACTTCGACAACGAAGGCGCCGCCAGTTGCACGTCGCCCTGCAGCATCGCTTCCAGCACCTTGTTGTCATTGTAGAGCGTGGAGTTCGGATAGACCTCCATGCACATGGTGCCGTTCATCTCGTCGTTCACACGCTGTTCAAGCAGTGAGGCGGCAATGCCTTTTGGGTGCTTGTCGGTGTTGGTGACGTGGCTGAACTTCACCACGACCTCGCCATCGTCGCAGGACGCCGCCGCGGCGCCTGCGGTCACGGCCAATGCCAATGCGGTTGCGGCAGTGGTCAGGAATTTCATCGTCTTTTCCTCCCAGAAAATCGCTGCGCTCCTCTGCGCAGAGTTGAAGACTATGAGAAGCATCGGGAATCGCGGCAGCCCGCTCAACAATTGATTCGAGAATCACGGGCAGAATGAATTTCTCATAACTTACAAACAATTACGCGGACCTCCTCATACTCCGGCATACGGCCTGCAAAAAGCTGTGCGAAATCCCGCACAGGGCTGTTTTCAATCTGTGCGGAAATCCGCACAAATGTTAGCGCCAAGAAACCGCATGGGGAATCGGCACCCTCACCCTGCCCGCATTCCGGCTGCGCCCTGCCGGGCACAGCGCCAGCAGCAAACCCGCTCCTTTCATCTTTCCGCAAATACTCCCTTCTAGTTGCCCGGCAGCGGCTTCGCCGTCAGGAAGGGAGGCAATCCGGCCCCGCACGCGGCCTCCTCCGCCGAGGTGTTGCGCAAGCCGCGCAACCAGCGCCCGCCCTGCTTGCACGCCCTTAACCGGACCCTGCGATAGTTTCCCTGTCGCGACACCAGGTGCGAGCCACCACCCCGCATCAACAGGAGAACCGGCCCCCCAAGACCACCTCTTCATCGGGTGCAGGGGTGCCCCGAACGAAGGCCTTCAGCGGGCATGGGGCCTAAAACCCCCATCCTCTCTCCGCCCTTTTGCCCTGACCGGGCAGCAGGCGGCGCCGCCTCCTTTTCCGCCCCGGCTGCAAAGGCCGGGCCTGAACAATCCCGCCCTTCTCAGCGGCGGTAGTCCTCTGGCCGGATGCCATAACGGGCCAGCTTGTCATAAAACGTCTTGCGCGGCAGCTTCAGGGCTTCGGCGGCTGAAGCCGCGCGCCCGTTCTGCCGCCCCAGCGCCGCGATCAGCAGCGACCGCTCCACCTGCGCCATTTGCTCGGCCAGACCAAGCCCCGCTGATTGCGCGGCCTCTTCCGGCATTCCCAGCACAAACCGCATTGCCGCCGACATCAGCGAGCGCGCATTGCCCGGCCAGTCCTGCGCCATCAGCGCTGCCAGATGCTCCTGGCTGATTTCCGGCGGCTCCACCCCCGCCTGCTCCGCCGCCTGCGCCACGTAATGGCGGAACAGAACCGGGATATCTCCCGGCCGCTCGGCCAGGGAAGGAATGCGCACCCGCATCACATCCAGCCGGTAGAACAGGTCCGGATTGAACCCGCCCGCCTGCACCTTGGCCGCCAGATCGGCACTGGTGCCCGCGATGACCCTTGTGCCATTGCCTTGCTCAAGATGCTCCAGCAGCGCGTATTGCGCGGGCTCCGGCAGGGCCTGCACCTCATCCAGAAACAGCGACCCGCCCGCCGCTTCCTGGCTGAGCGCCGCAACCGACTCGGCCGCCAGCCCGGCCGCGGGACGTTTCACAAACGGCCCCTGCCCGGCAGGCGACATCAGATGCACCACCTCGGCCACTTTGGAAATGCCGCTGCCCGGTGCGCCGGTCACCAGGACCTCAGCCCCGGTCGGTGCCACCGCCCGCACCCGGCGCCGCATCTCCTCCGCCTGCGGCGAGGTCCCGAACAGCATCCGCGAGGCCGGATCGCCGGTCTCCAGCTGCTGCTTCAGCCGCCGGTTCTCCAAGACCAGCGACCGGGTCTTCAGCGCCCGCTCCAGCACCGGCAGGAAATCCGCCGCCGCGCAGGGTTTTTCAAGGAAACCAAACGCCCCCTGCGACATCGCCTTCACCGCCATCGGGATGTCGCCTTCTCCGGTCAGCAGCACCACCGGCAGTTCCTCGTCAACACCGCGGGCGTAATCAAGCAAGTGGAACCCGTCGCGCCCCGGCATCCGGATATCGGACACGATAATGCCGTCAAAGGCCGGCGTTATGTGATCCTTGGCCGCCACAAAGGATCCGCAGACCACCGGGTCCAGGTCATTCAGCTCCAGCGTTTGCGCCAGCGCCGCGCGCAGGTCGGCATCGTCATCAACCAGCAGCACTTTGCGTGTCATGCAGCATCTTCCCTTTCGCCTTCAGCGGACCACGGCTCCAGCTCCACCGTGAATTCGGCCCCCTCCCCGGTATTTGCCCCGCGGATATTGCCGCCAAAGCTCTGCACCAATCCGTAGGAAATGGACAGCCCCAGCCCCATGCCTTCCGAGCTGCCGACAGCCTTGGTCGAGTAAAACGGCTCGAACACCTTTTCCGGCGCCTTCAGGCCGGGGCCGATGTCGCTCACCGTCACCGCCAGCCGCGCGCCATTGCTGATCCCGATGCGGATCAGCCGTTCCTCCTGATCCAGCATCGCGTCCACTGCATTGTTGATCAGATTGACAAACACCTGCGTCAGCCGCACCTCGCCGCCGCGCGCATAGACTTCTCCCCGCGGCTGCGGCGCCCAGTCCAGGCGCACGGAACACTCGCGCAGCCGCGCCTGCGTCAGCTCCTCCGCATCCTCCAGCACCTTGACCAGATCAACCCGCCCCACCGGCTCGCTTTCATTGCGCGCAAAGGCGCGCAGGTTCTTGATGATCCGCGCCATCCGCGCCGCCATATCGGCAATCCGCCCCAGGTTTTCTCCGGTGCGTTCCGCCTTGCCCCGCTCCAGAAAAGCGCTGCCGTTCTCTGCATACTGCTGGATCGCCATCAAAGGCTGATTGAGTTCATGGCTGATCCCTGCCGACATCTGCCCCAGCGCCGACAGCTTGCCCGCCTGCACCAGCTCCTCCTGCGCCCGCTTCAGCGCCGCCTCCGCCTCCATCCGCTCATGCACCTCGCGGCGCAACTGCAGGTTAGCCGCCGACAGCGCTTGCGTGCGCGCCTCCACCCGGCTTTCGAGCACCGCATTGGCCTCGGCCAGGGTGCGGCGCCGTTCCATAACGAAAAACAGCATTGCGCCAAAAGCCAGGCAGACCGCGGCCAGCGCCGCCGCCTGCAGCGCCGCAATCCGCCGCGCCGGCGCCACATCCACCAGGATTTCCCCCGTCATGCCAATGACCGGCAGCTTCACCGCCAAATGCAGCGCCTGCTGCGGCAGATAGGGGCTGCCCTGCAAGGACCAGATCTCATGCCCGGCATAGAATTCCCTGCTCATGACCTTCGGGCCGTCCTCGGTGCGCCCCTGCCGCCAGAACAACAGCTCATTTCGGTTGGCAATGAACACCTCGCCGGTTTCGCCGGTAAAGAACACCGCAGGCAGGGACCCGCGCCAGGTCTGCTCCACATCCTCGACATCGGCCACCACCACCAGCGCACCGCGCACCCGGCCGTCCGCCGCAAAGGCCGGGGCGGCATAGAAATAGGCACGCTTGCCCTCGGGCTGCAAAACCTGGTGGCCGGTGCCCAGGGCCCCCTGTTTGGAGCGGCGGAAGTATCCTTCCTGCGCCACGCTGTTTCCAGAAACCCCTTCTGCCGCGGCCAGCACCTCGCCGCTGGCCGCGGCAAAGAACACATCCAGCGCCGCCGTCTTGTCGGCAACCGCGCGCAGCAGGCTGGCCGCGGCCTCCCGCGCGGCTGCGGTGGACAGGTCCTCCAGCACCGGATGCCCGGCGGTCAGCACGGCCAGTTCCTGATAGATCTGCAGCTGGCTGCTGACCCGGTCGGAGGCAAGCGCCAGATCCGCCTCGCTGCGCTCGGCCAGGCGGTCCAAGGCCTGGCGGTAGCCGTAAGACCAGACCGCCAGCGCCAGTGCAGCCACGGCCAGCAGAAACCCTGCGGGCAGGCTCCAGCGGAGAATTCTCTGTGTTTTCATGGCGGCACGTTAACAGCCTGCCCCTTGCATTGGCCAGCCGCAGCGGCAAAATCGCACCCCATGAAGACTTTGTCCCAATCCCCGACCGAACCAGGCTTTGTACAGAACCCCTATCCGTTCTACGCCGCCGCCCTGGCACAGGGCCAGCTGCACTATTGGCAAGACTACGGCATGGTTGCAGCCTTCGGGCATTCCGCCGTGCACATGCTGCTGCGCGACCGCCGGTTCGGGCGCGAGATGCCGGAAGAGATGCGCACCCAGGGCCCCGCTCATCTCGCCCCCTTCCTGGCGGCAGAGGCGCATTCGATGCTGGAGGCCGAGCCGCCCCGCCATACCCGGCTGCGCAAACTGGTGCTGCGTGCCTTCACCTCCCGCGAGATCGCGGCGCTGGAACCGGGCATCAAGGCCCTGTGCCATCAGCTGATCGATGCCTTCCCGGATCAGCCCTTTGACCTCTTGGACGCCTATTGCACCCAAGTGCCGGTGATCGCCATCTGCCGGTTGCTTGGGGTGCCGGAACAGATGGCGCCGCAGCTGCTGGACTGGTCGCACAAGATGGTGGCAATGTACCAGGCCGCCCGCAGCGAGGAGACCGAACACGCCGCGGCCAAGGCCGCTCAGGAGTTCACGGACTTCCTGCGCGGCTACATCAGCGAACGCCGCAATGATCCTCGCGAGGATCTGATCACCCGGCTGATCGCGGCGGAAGAAGAAGGCGACAAGCTGTCCACGGATGAGCTGATCGGCACCTGCATCCTGCTGCTGAACGCGGGCCACGAGGCCACGGTGCATTCACTTGGCAACGGCGTGAAGGCAATGCTGCAGCAGGGCTGGGATCCGGCCTGGCTGGCGCCGGAAGCTATTGAGGGGCTCGTCGAAGAGATCCTGCGCTACGACCCGCCGCTGCATATGTTCACCCGCTACGCCTATGAGGAGGCCGAGATCTTCGGCCACACTTTCCAGCGCGGCGACCAGGTGGCGCTGCTTCTGGGCGCGGCAAACCGCGACCCCAAGGCGCTGGACCAGCCGGACCGGTTCGATCCAAGCCGCCCGCCCAAAATCAACAAGAGTTTTGGCGGCGGCCTGCATTTCTGCGTCGGCGCGCCGCTGGCGCGGCTGGAGATGCAGACCGCTCTGTCCATCCTGTTCACCCGCTGCCCGGACCTGAAACTGGCGGCAGAACCGGAGTATTCCAACAGCTATCACTTCCACGGGCTGACCCGGCTTCTGGTGACCCGTTCTTAAAGGCCGGGAGGCTCCCGCCCGCGCGGCGGGGATCACAGATCCCCTTGCGCAGTTGGGCCCGGCGCCGCTGACGCGGCGTCCCTTCTTCCCCTTTGGCAAAATCCCCCGGGGGTGAGGCGCGCCAGCGCCGAGGGGGCAGCGCCCCCCCCCCCCCCGCTCCGGCTGCCACGCGCCGGCCCCGCTGTCACTCCGGCAGGACCGGGAGGTCCGCCATGCAGGGGCCCCTCATCAGCCAATCCCGGAAGGCGGCCACCTTCGGGTCGCTCCATTTCCGCCGTTCACCTATCAGGGCGTAGGCTCCCTCCGGGGTGCCGCAGGTCATCGCCGGGAAAGGCAGCACCAGATCGCCCCGCTCCAGCTCCTCGCGGCACAGAACAAGATCCGCCATCACCACACCTGCCCCCATCACTGCCGCACGGGTGGCCATGTCGAGGTTCGGAAAGGCTTCGCCACCGGCAGGGTCCACCCCGTCCACCCCGAAATGCTGCACCCAGGTTGCCCAGTCCCTGCGGTGCGGGTTTTCATGCAGCAGACGCTGGCCGGCCAGCGCCGCCGGGCCATCCGCCAGGGCCGGCAGCAGCGATGGTGCGCAGGCCGGAGACAGGATCATCTCGAACAGGGGCAGCACCTCGATATCCTGCGGCCTGCCCGGCCGGTTCTGCAGTGAAATGCCGAGATCATATTCCGCCCTTTCGAATCCCCTGCCGCCGTAAAAGCTGGTGGTCAGCCTCAGATTGATCTCCGGATGCGCGGCACGGAACTGCTCCAGCCGGGGCAGCAGCCAGCGCAGCGACAGCGTCGGCGGGCAGATCACCCGCAGCTCGGAGGCGTCCGCCGCCACCTTCTCCACCTCGCGCTGCATCATCGCAAAGGCCTCGGTCAGCACCGGAAGAAGCCGCTGGCCGGCCGCTGTCAGTTCCACTCCGCGCGCATGCCTGTGGAACAGCTGCACGCCGATGTGCTCCTCCAGGATCTTGATCTGGCGGCTGACCGCGCCGCGGGTCACGAACAATTCGTCCGCCGCGGCGATATAGCCCTGATGGCGGGCGGCAGCCTCGAAGGCGCGCAGGGCATTGAGCGGCGGCAGGCGCATCACATCACCATGGATCAGTTTACCTGATCCATGGTGCAGTTTAACTGGTTTGCACGCAAGCCCCTCCCGGCGGTAGTTCTTTCATCCAGATTGGAGGACATGCCATGGCTACTGAATTTGGACACCTGGAAGCACAGCATCCTGGCTCCCTGGCCAGCCGCGTCTCCCGCTGGATCGCAGGCCTTTTGGATTGGAAGAAAACTGATCCATGCGTATCAGCGCAGAGCAGACAGGTGCAGGTGCCGCACAGCGAGCTGGAGCGGTTAAGCGAAACATCTCCGCATCTGCTGGCGGATATCGGCGTGAAACCGGAGACCGCCGCCGGGGAGACATCCCCGTGGCGGCTGGAAGACGGGCGGCATCTGCTGCTGCGCCCGCCGCTCTGAAACTTTTTCTGTGAGACATCCGCCCGGCCGGCAAAGGCCGGGCCCGCTGCGTCCGGGCCTAGCCCAGCGGCAGCATCGTTGTCGATTTAATCTCTTCCATCGACAGAAGCGCAGTCACATTGTGCACTTTCACCTCAGAGATCAGCGCCTGGTAAAAGACGTCATAAGCACGGGCGTTCTGCACCCGCACTTTCAAGATATAGTCAATGTCGCCCGCCAGCCGGTGCGCCTCCTGCACCTCAGGGCGGTCGCGCAGTGCTTTCAGGAACTTGGCCTGCCATTCCGCCTCATGCTCGGAGGTTCGGATCAGGACAAAGAAACAGGCCTCGAACCCCAGTGAATCCGCGTCCAGCAGCACCGTTTGCTGGCCGATGACACCGGCCTCCTTCAGCTTGCGGATCCGATTCCACACAGGCGTCTTGGAAGAGCCCACCCGGCGGGCAATTTCGTCCAGCGACTGGCTGGCGTCGCGCTGCAGTTCAGCCAGAATTTTCCGGTCCGTGCCGTCGATCCGCACCGTCATTCCTGTTTTCTCCTATTCATGAGGACCATCGGCCCGGTTCTTACCCCTTGCGGAACTAATGTTCTTATTTACCTGCCCATATAGCGCAATAGTGGGAATATTTCCTATATCTAACCCCAAGTCAAACCACCTTGGAGAGGGATTCCGGGATGTCCGCACCGACGACACATGCTGCCAATGCCACCGCTCACGTCCGCGGCGGCATGTGCTGTATGGTTGCGGGCCAGGTTGCCTTTGCGGGCTCCGGCCCCGGCGACCCGGACCTGCTGACCATCAAGGCCCTGCGCGCGCTGCAGGAAGCCGACGTGATCCTCTATGACCGCCTGGTCAGCGACGGGATCATGGCGCTGGCGAGCCCGCAGGCGGTGCTGGAGAATGTCGGCAAGGAAGGCTTCGGCCCGCAAGTCTCTCAGGAAGAGATCTGCGCACGCCTGGTGGCCCATGCCAAGGCCGGCAAGAAGGTGCTGCGGCTGAAAGCCGGCGATCCCACCATCTTTGCCCGTCTGGATGAAGAGCTGACCGCCCTGGAAGAAGCCGGCATCGCCAGCCAGATCATCCCCGGCATCACCGCGGCGTCCGCTGCCGTGGCCGGCATCGGACAGAGCCTGACCCAGCGGGGCCGCAACTCCTCGGTCCGGTTCCTGACCGGCCACGACATGAAAGGCTTTGCCGATCATGACTGGGCGGCGCTGGCACGCCCCGGGGAAGTGGCCGCTGTCTATATGGGAAAGAAATCCGCCCGCTTTGTGCAGGGCCGGATGATCATGCATGGCGCCGACCGCGCAACGCCGGTGACCATTGTCGAAAACGCCTCGCGCCCCGAACAGCGGGTGCTGGAAACCAATCTGGACCGCCTGCCCGCCGACCTCGACGCGGCCGGGTTTGACGGCCCTGCCCTCACATTCCTGGGCCTTGCGCCGCGCAAAGCGGTCTCTGCCCTGAACGATCTCAAAACGGAGCTTGCATAATGGCCCGCGCTTTTACGCCCAAAGTCATCACTGCCAACGACCTGCTCGAAGGCGACGTGATCTACTTCACCGCTCAGGACACCTGGACCCGGCACATGTCCGAGGCCGAGCTGATCACCGACGAGGCAGACGCCCAACTGCGCCTGCTGGACGCAGAGAAGCAGAACATCAAGATCGTTGGCGCCTATCTGGCCGATGCCAAGGCAGGCCCGAACGGCCCCGAGCCGACCCATTTCCGCGAGGAATTCCGCCGCACCGGCCCCTCGAACTACTTCCATGGCAAGCAGGAGGCGCAAGCCAATGTATAAGTACAACGAGTTTGACGAAGCCTTCCTGGCTGAACGCAACGCCCAGTTCCGCGCCCAGGTCGAGCGCCGCATCGACGGCTCCCTTACCGAGGAAGAATTCCGCCCCCTGCGCCTGATGAACGGCGTCTATCTGCAGCTGCATGCCTATATGCTGCGGGTTGCGATCCCCTATGGCACCCTGAACCCCGACCAGATGCGCGCGCTGGCGCTCTTGGCCGAGAAATGGGACCGCGGCTACGGCCATTTCACCACCCGCCAGAACATCCAGTACAACTGGCCGAAACTGCGCGACCTGCCGGACATGCTGGACGCGCTGGGTGAAGTGGGCCTGCACGCCATCCAGACCTCGGGCAACACCATCCGCAACACCACCGCCGACCATTTTGCCGGTGCCGCTGCGGAAGAAGTCACCGACCCGCGCCCCTATGCCGAGCTGATCCGCCAGTGGTCCACCGACCACCCGGAATTCCAGTTCCTGGGCCGCAAGTTCAAGATCGCCATCACCGGCAGCAACACCGACCGTGCCGTGATCAAGGCGCATGACGTGGGCCTGCAGGTCATTGAGCAGGACGGCCAGATCGGCTTCAAGGTCATCGTCGGCGGCGGCCTGGGCCGCACCCCGATGATCGGCAAGACCCTGCGCGAGTTCCTGCCGCAGGCGGATCTGCTACCCTACCTGGAGTCGGTTCTGACCGTCTACAACGTGCTGGGCCGCCGCGACAACAAGTACAAGGCGCGCATCAAGATCACCGTCTCGGAAAACGGCATAGACACCTACCGCGCGATGACCGAGGAAGCCTTCCTGACCATCCGCGGCCAGTACGACGGCACCGACCAGCAGCTGCTGGAAGAGATCAAGGCACACTTCAAGGCGCCGGAATTCCGTTCCGCCTCGACCGACACCTTTGACACCGCCTATGAAAACGACCCGGTGTTCCGCGCCTGGGCCGACACCAACCTGGATCAGCACCGCGCCGAAGGCCACGCCATCGCGACCATCTCGATCAAGGCGCATGGCGCAACCCCGGGCGACGCAAGCGCCGAGCAGATCCGCGTGATGGCGGATCTGGCCGAACAGTACGGCTATGGCGAGCTGCGCATCAGCCACCAGCAGAACGTGATCCTGCCGCATGTCCACAAGTCGGACCTGCCGGCGATCCACGCCAAGCTGAAAGAGCATGGTCTGGCAACCGCCAACCTGGGCCTGATCTCGGACATCATCGCCTGCCCCGGCATGGACTACTGCAACCTGGCCACCGCCCGCTCGATCCCGGTCGCGCAGGAGATTGCCACCCGCTTTGACGAGCTGAAGCTGGAGCATGACATCGGCCACCTGCAGATCAAGATCTCGGGCTGCATCAACGCCTGCGGCCACCACCACGTGGGCCACATCGGCATCCTGGGCCTGGACCGCGCCGGCGTCGAGAACTACCAGATCACCCTGGGCGGCGACGCCTCGGAGAACGCCGCCATCGGCACCCGCACCGGCCCCGGTTTCGCCTATGACGAAATCGTGCCTGCTGTGGAGCGGATCGTGGACACCTATCTGGCGGTGCGCGACAGCGCCGAGGAGACCTTTATCGAGACCTACCGCCGGGTTGGCATGGAGCCCTTCAAGGCCGCGCTCTACCCCGAGGCCGCAAAGAAAGTCGCCTGATCTGATGTTCCAGACAGCCGGAAACAAGCCCGCCGGAGAAGCAGAGCTTCTCCGGGACCGGGAGCTGGCCGCCAAGGCGGAGGCGCTGAATGCGCGCTTCCGCCACCATTCGGCCACCTCGGTGATGGAGGGCGCATTGCGGGACGCGGGCCACATTGCCCTGGTCTCCTCTTTCGGCGCGGAATCCGTGGTGCTCTTGCATATGGCCGCGATCATCGACCCGATGACCCCGGTTGTGTTCGTGGACACCGAGCTCTTGTTCACCGAAACGCTGATCTATCAGCAGGAGGTGAGCGAACGCCTGGGCCTGCGCAATGTGCGCATCATCCGCGCCGACGACATCGCCGAGAAGGATCCCTACGGGGCCCTCAAGTTCAGCGACAAGGACGCCTGCTGCACCCTGCGCAAGACCGTGCCGCTGCAGAAGGCGCTGGAAAACTATGATGGCTGGATCACCGGCCGCAAGCGGTTCCAGTCGGGCAGCCGTGCCGCGCTTGATTTCTTTGAAGTCGAGGAAGGCACCGGGCGGCTCAAGATCAACCCGCTGGCCCATTGGGCGCCGGAAGACGTGCGCGCCTATATGGATGAAAACCGCCTGCCCCGCCATCCGCTGGTGGCCAAGGGCTATCCCTCGATCGGCTGCGCGCCCTGCACCAGCCCGGTCAAGGAAGGCGAAGACCCGCGCGCCGGCCGGTGGCGCGGTGAAAACAAGGAAGAATGCGGCATCCACGTGGTGGATGGCCAGTTCGTGCGCACAGGAGCGTGAGTGAGATGACTGTTATCGTGACCGACACGGGCTTTGCCCAGGACGATTGGACCGGCGGCTATGAAGGCGCCAATGTGCTGGAGCTGGCCTCGGACGCCAACCTGGCCGATGTTGCGCTGGACGGTGTTGAACTGGTCCGCATCAGCTTCCCCAGCTTTGCCGACGGGCGCGGCTTTACCCTGGCCCGCCAGCTGCGGCTGAAAGGCTATGAGGGCCGCCTGCGCGCCTTTGGCCATGTGATCGCCGACCAGTACGCCATGGCCCGCCGTTCCGGCTTTGACGAGGTTGAGCTGTCCGACGAACTGGCCGCCCGCCAGCCCGAAGACCAATGGCTTGCCCGTGCCAACTGGCAGGACCACAGCTACCAGGCCCGCCTGCGCGGCAGCACCGCTGCCCGCTAAGCCAGCCCCTGAACCTGGGGATACCCCTTATGAAGACCGGTCCCGTTTCATAAAACCGCGGGGCCGGTTTCATAAAACAAGGGTTTTCCTGACTTCGATCAACGATTAATCAGAGGTGCCGGCTTACTCCTCCGGCAGTGCAACCGATGAATGAGATGACATCCGTGACCGACACCGCAACCCAGCCCGCACCGGAAAAGGCGAAACCGGCTCTGCCCGATGCCCAGACCGTCACCGAAGTGAAGCATTGGACCGACAAGCTGTTCTCCTTCCGGGTGACCCGTCCGGCCTCCCTGCGCTTCCGCTCGGGCGAGTTCGTGATGATCGGCCTGATGAACGACCCGGACCCAAAGACCGGCAAGGTAAAGCCGCTGCTGCGCGCCTATTCCATCGCCTCCCCCGCCTGGGACGAGGAAATGGAGTTCTACTCGATCAAGGTCGAGGACGGCCCGCTGACCTCGCGCCTGCAGCACATCCAGCCGGGCGACGAGATCATCCTGCGCCCCAAGCCGGTCGGCACCCTAGTGCATGACGCGCTGCTGCCCGGCAAGAGGATCTGGTTCTTTGCCACCGGCACCGGCTTTGCGCCTTTTGCGTCGCTGCTGCGCGAGCCGCAGACCTATGAGGACTACGACGAGGTCATCATCACCCACACCTGCCGCACCGCGGGTGAGCTGACCTATGGCCGCGAGCTGATCGAAAGCCTGAAGGACGACGAACTGCTGAACGAGCTGATCGGCGAAGGCTTCTGGAAGAAGATCAAATACTACCCGACCACCACCCGCGAAGAGAGCCCCAAGATGGGCCGCATCACCGACCTGATGCGCTCGGGCGAGGCCTTTGCCGATCTCGGTGTTGAGCCGCTGAACCCGGACACCGATCGCGCGATGATCTGCGGCAACCTGGCGTTCAACCTCGAGCTCAAGGACCTGTTCGAGAACACCTATGGCCTCGAAGAAGGCGCCAATTCAAAACCGCTGCATTTTGTCGTGGAAAAAGCCTTCCTCGACTAAAATTCTGCCGGCAATTTTACAAAAAGCGGGAGGTTTCGGCCTCCCGTTTATCTTTTGTTGGGGATGATTCTGTATTCCGGTAGCAAGTATCCAGAATGGAGCAGCACCAATGCAGAATGAACTGGCCTCCGGGCAACCGCCCGTTTTCATGTCCGTCAGAACCGAATCCGGCAAGGCCCGGGTCAGGGCGGCAGTCGCAGGCTTTCAGTCGCGCCCCGGTCAGGTTCAGCCCTCGATCCCGGACAAGATTGCAGCAGCCAAGGCACGCTTTGACGCACGGTCCATCACCCCGCAGGACATCGACCAGATGTTTGATGCGCTGGTGCAGGCCGGCCAGCCGGTGACGGCGCCGATGCTGCTGCTGAACTCCATGGGGGAGAAATTCCGCAGCCACCTGGCCGGCATCACCGGCACGGCCTATGACGGCAGCAAGCCGATCGATCTTCTCGGGGTGGCGCAACTGCAGATCCACCGCGCCCGCAAGCAAGGCGGCAGCAGCGCCGGCTGGGAAACGTTCCTGGCCTTCCTGGCTCCGCCGCAGCAGACCCAGGCAAAGGTCCAGGCTCAGCCGCAGTCGCAAACCCATACTCAGGCCCTGGCTCAGTCCCAGAGCGGAAGCCAATCGCAAACGGCGCTCGACCATATGGCCCGTCTGGCGCAGCAGGCGCAGGCCCGCTCGCACTAACCGGCACCTATCCGAATGCATGGGCCCGGCCGCCGGAGTTACCGGCAGCCGGGCCCCTTTCGTTTCAGTCTTTCGGCCAGGGTCAGTTGCTGCCCGCGGTGCCTTCTTCCACTGCATCACCGGACTGCTCCAGCAGACCCTCAACAGCACCGGCAGCGCTGTCCGCCGCCCCGGAGACGGCCTCTGCAGCGCTTTCCTGCACGGCGTCCACCGTGCTTGACGCCGCATCAACAGCCCCGTCCACGGCTTCGCCCGCGGTTTCAGTGACTGCCTCCACTGCGCCCGCGGCTCCCTCCGTTGCGGCCTCGGCCGCAGCACCGGCAGTGTCCTGAACCGCTTCAACCGCGTTTTCAGCAGCATCTGCCGCAGCATCGGCGGCTCCGTCCGCGGCATCTGCAGCCCCGTCCAGAGCGCCCTCAACCGCCTCAGCCGCGGCATCTGCCGCTTCGCCAACGGCATCCTCTGCAGCTTCCAGCGCGGCGCCGGCCGCCTCGGTGCCGGCCTCAACGGCCTCTTCCACAGCTTCCGCCGCCTCTTCCGCCGCCTGCTCAGCCGGCGCTGCGCTTTCTTCCACCGCTTCCGGCGCAGTGCTGCTTTCTTCGCCTTCCGCCTGCGGTGTCTCAGGCGCAGTCTCAGGCGCGGTTTCCTGCGGTGCAGGGCTGTTCAGCAGGAAATAGCCACCCACTGCGGCAGCTCCCAGGGCAATCAGGATCAATAGCTGTTTCATAATGCATTCCTTCCATGTTCCGGCCCTCATCCGGCCGGGCCGCGCCGCCAAGGCGCCTGGGCTGCCAAATGGCGCCGGCTCCGGGCACCCTCAAGGGGGAAGTTTTCGAACTCCGCATCACGGGCGGCCACCCGCCGCCGCCCGCGCCTGAACCGGCGGAACCCTGCCGGACCTTTTGTCTTTTCATGGTGTTGCACTGCCCGTTGCCATCTTGGCGGCAGGCCGCTGCGGCCGGTGTTTCGGACGGGATTTGCAACATGCGGCCTTGAAAACCGCCTTTCCTGCCGCCATACCCCGCTTAAGCCTTGAATCACTCGCGCGGGGGCAGTAGCGTTCCCGCACTTTTTGCAATGACAGAAGGATCGCAGTCATAGCCCGCAGACCTCATAACGCGCCGCCGCAACGCGACACCGGCCCGCGCGTCAACGAAAAAATCCGTGCCCCCGAAATCCGCCTGATCGGTGCCGACGGCGAAAACGTCGGTGTTGTGCACCCGGCAAAAGCCATGGACATGGCGGCTGAGGCCGGATTGGATCTGGTTGAAATCTCGCCCAATGCCAACCCGCCCGTGTGCAAGATCATGGACTTCGGCAAGTTCAAGTATGAACAGCAGAAGCGCGAGAGCGAAGCCCGCAAAAAGCAGAAGATCATCGAGGTCAAAGAGGTCAAGTTCCGCCCCAACACGGACACCCATGACTACGACGTCAAAATGCGCAACGTATTCAAGTTCCTGGAGAACGGCGACAAGGTGAAAGTCACCCTGCGCTTCCGCGGCCGCGAGATGGCGCACCAGAACCTGGGCCGCGAACTGCTGGAACGCGTTGCCGAGGACATCAAGGAAATCGGCAAGGTCGAGAACATGCCGAAGATGGAAGGCCGTCAGATGATCATGATGATCGGCCCGCTTGCCAAGAAGTAAGCCACCCGTCACTCAGACCTGGTTCAGCCCCGCAGGCATTGCCGCGGGGCTTTTCTATTGCCGCGGCCCATACGGTTAGCGCTGCCTTAACGCCTGCCGGATATAACCTCCCCACAGGACAGCAAGGGGCAGGCATGCATAATCTAACCGACATTCAGAACACGGCCTTCATGGCGATCGGCCCCAGCCGTATTGCCGCCCTGTCGCTGCTGGCCCTTTCCCAGGGGGAGACGGATACCGCAGACAGCGACCCGCAGGCTGTGCTGGAGCTTTCGGTGCAGCGCCTCAACGCCGCCCACGCGATGCTCGCCACCGGACTGGACAGCCTGCTTCTGGACTGCAGCTACAGCCTGCCTGAGGCGCTTGAGGCCAAGCGCACAGCCTGCCTGGAGGTGCTGCAGCCGCTGCATGAGGCCATTGCCCAGACCGGAGAGGACACGCTGGAGCGGGTGCGCTGCATTCCGGGCCTTTCCGAACTTTGCCTCTACCGGCTGGAACCGGCGGTATCGGGTTTTCTCAAGGACATGGTGCAGACCCTCCGCGAGGCGCAGCAGCTGCGCGAGGCGGAGCGCGAGGAAAACATGCGCGCGACCATCGCCAATGCCGAGGGCGTCGGCCGCAATATCAAGTTCATCTCTTTCAATGCCTCGATCGAGGCGGCGCGGATCGGCGAGATGGGCAGGGGATTTGCCGTCATCGCCACCGAGATCCGCGAACTGTCAGGCAAGACCCAGACCCTGCTGGAAGAGATTTCCAGCTATTTGAAGCACTGAAGCACACAGGCACCGGAAGCCCCGGTGCCTGCGCATGGGTTTCCGCCCTGGCCGCTCAGCTTATTGCGGCAACGGCCCGTTTGGTCATCACCCCTACCAGATGCGCCCGGTATTCCTTGGAGCCGTGCAGGTCGGCAATCATGCCGCCCGCATCGACGCTGAGACCCTCCACTGCATCCGGCGCAAAGCCGGCGCTGAGCGCGGCCTCGGCCTCTGCCCAACGGAACACCCCCTCTTCCGAGGCGCCGGTCACCGCCACCCGCACACCATCCGCGTATTTCGCGACAAACACGCCCACCAGCGCAAAGCGGGACGCGGGCTGATCGAATTTCTGGTAGTTCGCGGCTTCAGGTATCTGGCAGCGCACCGAGGTGATGACTTCGCCCTCCTCCAAGGCTGTCTCGAACAGGCCCTGGAAGAAATCATCGCCGGTGATCTCGCGCGTATTGGTGACGATGGTGGACTTCAACGCCAGCATTGCCGCCGGGTAATCCGCCGCCGGATCATTGTTGGCCAGGCTGCCGCCGACAGTGCCGCGGTTGCGGACGGCCGGATCGCCGATCCCTGCCGCCAGCGCCGCCACAGGAGGACAGGCATCGGCGGCCACTTCAGCATGGGTGGCGCCGCCGCCAAGGGTCAGCACTCCGTCAGCGATGGTGACGCCTTTCATCTCGGCGATGCCTGCAAGGCTCACCAGTTTCGACGGCATTGCCAGCCGCTGCTTCAGCGTCGGGATCAGCGTCTGCCCGCCGCCTAGCGCCTGGGCCTCCTCGTCTGCCAGCGCGGCCACGGCCTCGGCGACGGTTGAGGGCTTCTCGAACTCGAATTCATACATTTCGTATCCTTTCTGAAAACCGGCCCTCCGGCTTTCATCTTTCCGAAAATACTCCGGGGGTATGGGGGCAGCGCCCCCATGAACCCTTACCCGTTCATCGCCGCCCAGACCCGCGAGGGCGACAGCGGCATGTCGATATGGGTGACATCCTTACCTGCCGACTGCAGCGCGTCGACCACCGCATTGACCACCGCAGGCGGAGAGCCAATCGCTCCGGCCTCGCCGCAGCCCTTCACCCCCAACGGGTTGTGGGTGCACGGCGTCTGGCAGGAATGATCCACCTGGTAGAACGGCACGTCGTCGGCCCGCGGCATCGTGTAATCCATGAAGGACGCCGACAGCAGTTGCCCGTCTGCGTCATAGGCAGCGTTCTCCATCAGCGCCTGGCCGATGCCCTGCCCCAGACCGCCGTGGACCTGGCCGTCGACAATCATCGGGTTGATGATATTGCCGAAATCATCAGCGGCAGAGAAACGCTCGATGCTGACCTTGCCGGTGTCGGGATCCACCTCCACCTCGCAGGCATAGGCGCCGGCCGGATAGGTGAAGTTGGCCGGGTCGTAGAACGCGGTCTCCTCGAGCCCCGGCTCCAGCTCCTCCAGCGGGTAGTTGTGGGGCACATAGGCGGTCAGGGTGACATCACCCCAGGCCACCGATTTGTCGGTGCCCGCAACGGTGAACTGGCCGTCCTTCAGCTCGATGTCGGCGTCCGAGGCCTCCATAAGATGGGCCGCTATTTTCTTGGCCTTGGCGATGATCTTCTCGGTCGCGCGCACCATGGCTGAGCCGCAGACCGCAATCGAGCGCGAACCGTAGGTGCCCATGCCGAAGGGCACCCGGCCGGTGTCGCCATGCACGATGTCGACCATGCTTTCGTCGATGCCGATCATCTCCGCCACCACCTGCGGGAAGGAGGTTTCATGCCCCTGCCCGTGGGAATGAGCGCCGACAAAGACGCTGATGGTGCCGGTGGCATTCACCCGCACGGTGGCCGCGTCATAAAGCCCTGCCCGCGCGCCCAGCATGCCAACGATGTTGGAGGGGGCGATGCCGCAGGCTTCGATATAGCAGTTGACGCCGAAGCCGCGCAGCTTGCCGTTCTTCTCGCTCTCGGCACGGCGGGCGGCAAAGCCTGCCACATCGGCGACTGCTTCCAGTTTGTCCATGGTCGCCACGTAATCGCCGGTGTCATAGGTCAGCGCCACCGGGGTTTCATAGGGGAACTCGCTGATGAAGTTCTGGCGGCGCAGGGCAATCGGGTCTGCCCCCAGCTCGCGCGCGGCCTTGTCGATCACACGCTCCAGCTGGAAGGTTGCCTCGGGCCGGCCTGCGCCGCGGTAGGCATCCACCGGCACCGTGTTGGTGAAGACCGTCTTCACGTTCACCTGCACTATGGGCGTCTTGTAGTTGCCTGCCATCAGCGTGCCGTGCAGGTAGCTGGGCACCGAGGTCGAGAAGGTCGACAGATACGCGCCCATATTGGCCAGCGTATTGGTGCGCAGAGCGGTGAAGTTGTTGTCCGCGTCCAGCGCCAGCTCGATCTTCGTCACATGGTCGCGGCCATGAGCATCCGAGATGAACGCCTCGGACCGGGTCGAGGTCCATTTGACCGCCCGCCCGCAGGCCTTGGCCGCATGGGTGCAAAAGGCTTCCTCGGCGTAGTGGAAAATCTTGGAGCCAAAGCCGCCGCCCACATCCGGGGCCACCACCCGCACCTTGTGCTCAGGCAGGCCCAGCACGAAGGCGCACATCAAGAGGCGGATAACATGCGGGTTCTGGCTGGTGGTATGTAGGGTGTACTCATCGCTGCCGCGGCTGTAGTCGCCGATCGCCACGCGCGGCTCCATCGGGTTAGCGACCAGCCGGTTGTTGACCAGCTCTAGCGTGGTGACATGGGCAGCGCTGTCAAAGGCCGCCTGCACCGCCGCATCGTCATCATTGCCGAACACCCAGTCATAACAGAGGTTTGAGGTCAGATCCTCATGCACCTTGGTACTGCCCTCGCCCAGCGCGGCTGCCATATCGACCACCGCGGGCTTGTCGCCCAGGTCCAGTTCGATGGCTTCCGCCGCATCGCGGGCCTGCTCCAGCGTGTCGGCGACCACGGCGGCAACAATCTCGCCCACGTGGCGGATGGTGCCGTCGGCAATGATCGGGTGGCGCGGCTCCTGCTGCGGGTTGCCGTGGCGGTCGGTGACGCCCCAGCCGCAGGGGATACCGCCGACCTCGGCGAAATCTGCACCGGTGAAGATCTTCACCACGCCGGGCATCGCCTCAGCCGCAGATGTATCGATGGAATTGAT
>JBFOLS010000192.1:0-2234 GCA_040830225.1 Leisingera sp. | reverse complement strand
GCCAAACCGTCAGTGCCGGCGATCCGCTGTTGCAGCTGTCTGACGACCATCAGTTCGAAATCACTGCCGAGCTGAGCCAGCAGGACTGGAAACTTCTGAAACAGCCTCTCAGCGGTCAGAAGGCGGATCTTTATCACCGGGATGGCCGCCTGCTGGGGCAGGCACGGATCCGCCAGGGCGGCGGTTTCCTGGATCCGAAAACGCGTCAGGTGCGGATCTTCCTGGATGTGACGGACCCGCAGGAGACGGTTCTGGCGGGTGACTTTTTGCGGGTTTCCTTCCGCGGCAGGGAGCTTGCCAATACTCTGACCCTGCCCGAGAGCACCTTGACCCGGGCCGGGCATATCTGGCAGGTGGACGGCGGCAACCTGCTGCAGCAGATCACGCCCAGGGTCCTGTTCCGTAAGGAAGGCACAATCACAATTGCCGCGCCCGAAGGCGCCGGCCCCTGGCGGGTGGCAAAGACACCGCTGGCCTCCTTTCTTCCGGGCCAGCGCGTCAGCCCCAAACCGGCGGAGGGCTGATCCATGCACGCCCTGACCGCCTGGTTCATCCGCAATCCTGTAGCTGCCAACCTGATGATGGCGCTGATCCTGTTCCTTGGCGTGCAGACGCTGATGTCGATCCGGATTGAGGGCTTCCCGCGGATCCCGCCGGAAAGCGTCGAGGTCTCCATCGAATACCCCGGCGCCACTGCGGGTCAGGTGGATGAGCTGATCACGCAGAAGGTCGAGCAGGCACTGGAGGGCCTCGACGGCGTGCGCAGCATTACCTCGCTGTCGGCCAACGGCCTCAGCACCATTTCGATTCGCCGTGCAGGCAGCGAAAAGCTGCAAGCGGTTCTGGACCGGGTGCGTATCCGTATCGACGGGCTGACCGAGCTGCCAGAAAAGGCCCGCCGCCCGGTGATTGAGGCCTCGGGTTTTGATTTCCCGGCGCTCTACGTGAACCTGCATGGGGCAACCGACCCGGCCACGCTGCAGACCCTCGCGCAGCGGCTGAAGGAGGAGTTGCTGGCCCAGCCGGAGCTGTCGCGGCTGAAAATCTGGGGGCTAATCCCGCGCGAACTGCGGATTGAGGCCGACCCGGAGCGGCTGCGCCAGTACGGGCTGACCGTCAGCGATGTGGCGACCGCGATCCAGTCCAACTCTTTGACCTTTCAGGCGGGCCAGCTGCGCACCGAGGGCGGCACCATCCACCTGCGCGCCGACAACCGCGCCCGCTATGCGCCGGAATATGGCGCCTTGCCGGTAATCGAGCGCGATGACGGCTCGCAGGTGCCGCTGCGCGACATTGCCACCATTGAGGACGGCTACCTTGAGGGCGACTTCCTGTTTCGCCTCAATGGCAGCCCAACCGTCGGCATGGAGGTCTTGGTCGGGCAGAAGGAAAACCTGCTGGAGATCAGTCGCGTTGTCCACCGCGTGGTTGAGGACTTTGAGCGCCAGCTGCCGCCCTCGGTTCAGGCCGAGGTCTGGGGCGACAGCGCCGGCTACATTGCCGATCGGCTGGCGCTGCTCAAATCCAACGGGGTGCAGGGGCTTATCCTGGTGGCGCTGATGCTGTCGGTGTTCCTGAACGTGCGGCTGGCCTTCTGGGTCGCCATGGGCATCCCGATCTCGGTGATGGGCGCCATCGCGGTGGCGGGATCGAAATGGGTGGATTACTCGCTGAACGACGTGACCACCTTCGGCCTGATCCTCGCCTTGGGGATTCTGGTCGACGACGCAGTGGTGGTCGGCGAAAGCGTGTTTGAGGAACGCCGCAAGGTGAACGACCCTGTCGAGGGCACCGAAAAAGGCGTGCACAAGGTTGCGGTGGCCACCGTCTTTGGCGTGCTGACCACCATTGCCGCCTTCTTCCCGATGCTGCTGATCGACAACCCGCTGGGCAAGGCAATGGCGGGGTTCTCGGGGGTTGTGATCCTGGCGCTGATCTTCTCGCTGATCGAAAGCAAGTTCATCCTGCCCGCGCATCTGGCCCATGTGCCGCTGAAGCCGCGCCGCCGCTATTTGCTGAGCCGCCTGTGGGGGCATGTGCAGGACGGCGCGCGGGGTGGGCTTTGTTGGGTCCGTAACCGGGTTTACCGCCCGGTGCTGGTGGTGTCAGTCACCTACCGCTATGCGGTGCTGGTGCTGTTCATCGCCGCGGCCGCTCTGGGCCTGGGGCTGATGGTGAAGGGCAAGGTCCGCACCGTGTTCTTCCCCGAGGTGCCGGGCCAGGTGATCACCGTG
>JBFOLS010000191.1:0-2304 GCA_040830225.1 Leisingera sp. | reverse complement strand
GCTGGCCGAGCGGATCCGGGCGTCGGACGCAGACTATGCGGTGATTTCAGGCGAGGTGTTTGAAAACGTGCCCGCCGCGCGTTTCCGCGCGGTGGTGGACCGGTATTTCCGCGGCTGCGCCGAACGGATCCGGATTGTGGCCTATGTGCGCCCGCATGCACAGCGGATCCTGTCGAGCTATGCCGAGCAGATCAAGATTGGCTGGTTCCGGGGCAGCATGCAGGAGTTTTACGCGCATAACCTGGAGCGCGGCCGGTTCCATTATGCGCCGCGCTTTGCCGCCTGGCGGGAGCAGTTCGGCGCGGATTTCACGCTGCGGCCGATGATCCGCAGCGAGCTGCGGGCCGGGTCGGTGCTGGAGGATTTTGCCCATACCGCTTTTGACGGCCGGCGGTTTGAGATCGATGAGATGCCGGCCGAGAACCAGTCGCTGGGGCTGCGGGAATTGGCGCTGCTGCATTTCCTGCAGGGGCAGTTCCAGGACCAGGGCAAATGGCTGCGCCACACTCTGGGCTGGGAGCTGGCCCGCCGGATCGGCAAGCTGCCGCAGCCCGGCGGAGGTGGCGGGCAGAAACTGCAAATGGCGCGCAGCCTGGCGGAGGCCGCTGCGGAGGCCTATGCGCAGGATGCGGCCGAGATGGATCAGGCGTTTTTTGACGGGCGCCAGCTGCTGCAGACGGCGCTGACGGATATGCAGGCCCGCGCGGCGGATGCGCCGCAATCCCTGGATGCGGCAGCCTATTTCAGCGCCGAAGAACTGCGCAACCTGACCGTTATGGCCGGGCTGGTGCATGACATGCTTGAGGTAAAGCACCCCTGGGCAGCCCGCTTGCACCGCAACCGCATCACGGATCTGCAGGCGGCCCGGCAAGGAGAGATGGTATCATGAGTTTACAGACCTCGCTGGCGGCAGTCATCGTGACCTACAACCGCCTGGACAAGCTGAAGCAGGTGGTCGCGGCGCTGCAGCAGCAGACCCGGATGCCCGAGCGCATCTTCATGGTCGACAATGCCTCCACCGACGGCACCGGCCCGTGGCTGGCGGCGCTGCAGGAGGAGGATCCGCGGTTCCAGCATGTGCGCCTGCCCGAAAATATCGGTGGCGCCGGCGGCTTTCACGAGGGCGCCCGGGTGGCCTATGAGGACGGCTTTGCCTATGTCTGGTTCAGCGATGACGACGCCTATCCGGAGCCGGATGCCATCGAGATCCTGATGCGCAGCATCCAGGATTTCGAGACCCGCTTCACCTGGCGGCCCTCCTTTGCCTGCTCGATGGTGAAATGGACCAACGGCGACCTGTGCGAGATGAACACGCCGTCGACGGTCTGGGACTGGCCGCGGTTCTACAGCCGGGAAACGCCCTATTTCCTGGTCAATTCCTGCTCGTTCGTTTCGGTGCTGGTGCCCCGCTGGGCGATGACCGAGCACGGCTTCCCGATCAAGGATTATTTCATCTGGTATGATGATGCGGAGTATACCCAGCGGATCGCCAAATCCTATCCCGGCATCTATTGCCCGGACAGCGCGGTGCTGCATGATGTGCCCGAGAACAAGGGGGTGAATTACTCTCTGGTCAGCCAGGCCAACATCTGGAAGTTCCGCTACGGCGCCCGCAACGAGGCCTCGTTCCGCCGCCGCGAGCAGGGCTGGGCCGGGGTGGCGATTTTTGCCCGCGGCGTGCGCCGCCAGATGCTGGACGGAAATGTCGAGCCGGGGCTGCGGCGCGAGGTTTACAAGGCGATCTGGCAGGGCTGCACCGCCTTTGCGCCCGCCATCGTGAAACCGGATCCGGACAATGCGGTCTGAGCGGCCTGACGCCGCCGGGGGCGGATTCCAGGGGCGGACAACAGGCAGGGGACGATGATGCCGCAGGATATGGATTACATCACCCGCGAGCTGGCCGGAGCCCGGTTCATCTATGAAACGCTGTATCCCGGGGTTCCGGTGGAGCTGCACGCCTGGTGGGAAAAGGCCCGCGTCGCGGTGCCGGCGGTGCAGGAGCAGACTGCCTCCTATGGCGCGGACCTGCCGGCGCTGAGCTATATCGGCCGCCTGCCGGCCGGGCCGGCAGCCACCGCGGCGCAGCCCGGCAAGCGGGCGCTGGTGGCGATCCCCTCGCCGCGCCAGCTGGCGCATCTCGGCGGTGAAGAGGTGCAGTGGCAGCAGCGGCCCTGGCACTACCGGCTGATGCACCGGCTGTCGCCGCTGTGGGCGGGACAGGCCAAATACCTGGTCGAGCGGCGGCCGCCTGGCCCCCGGCCCTCGCCGGCCCAGGTTTCTGCGGCGCCCTCCTCCCGCGGCGTC
>JBFOLS010000190.1:0-2066 GCA_040830225.1 Leisingera sp. | reverse complement strand
GGGCTGTCTAGCGGTTTTGGTTTTCTGGAGCGATCCACCGGATGGAGTTATTCTTTCTCGCTGATTGAACGCTCTATTGATGATACCTATGCCCGCACCCTGACAATCGGGATCATGAACACAGTGTTCCTGGGGCTGATCTCGATCATTTTTTCAACAATCTTGGGATTTGCAATCGGGACGGCGCGCGATGCGCGCGGGCTTGGCGTGAACGCCGCCGCAACAGTGTTTGTTCAGGTGTTCCGCAATATCCCGCTCATCTTGCAGCTGGTGTTCTGGTACGCGGTGCTGATTCATCTGCCGGGGCCGCGCCAGGCTATCGCAATGTTTGATGTGGCGTTCCTGTCGAACCGCGGTTTGATGATGCCTGCCTTGAATATGTCGCTGGCGGCAGGCGCCTTTGTCCTGGCCGTTGCCGTGGCAATGCCGATCCTGATGCGGCGGTTCACTGCATGGAGCACGAGCCAGAGGCTGAAGGCGTGGATCGTCACCGTTCCTGTTCTTTTGCTGCTGGCAACGGTTGCCACCCGGCCGGAAGGCGCGCCGCTGGTGACCGCGCCGGAACTCAAAGGCCTGCGCTTTGTTGGCGGCACAACTGTGTCAATAGAACTGGTAGCAATGATCCTCGGGATTGTTCTGTATGGTTCGGCCTACATTGCCGAGGTTGTCCGCGGCGGGCTGCAAGAGGTGCCCAAAGGGCTGGTTGAGGCGGGCAAGGCTGTGGGTTTGAGCAGCCGGGACATCTGGTTCCGGATCAAGCTGCCGATGGCCTTGCGCACCATTATTCCACCGCTTGGTAACCAGTGGATCTTTATCATGAAAGCCACGACTATTGGTGTCGCGATCGGATTCAGTGATCTGTTCATGCTGATCTCGACCTCGATCACGCAGTCCGGTCAGACGCTGGAACTGATCGGAATCCTGATGGCTGTCTTTCTGGGTATCAACTATTCCATCGCGCAGCTGGTTAACTGGCTGAATGCGCGGCTGCAACTGAAGGCGCATTGATATGGCTGTGAGCGAGTTTGCAAACGGCACCGGTTCAGGTGCCGCGTTGGCCAGAAAGACCTGGATCAGCCGGGTTGGCATCACTTTGCGCAAGCGGGTGTTTGCCTCGCCGGACATGGCGGGCATCAACATTGCGCTGCTGCTGGTTCTGTTGTGGATTGTCTGGAAGATAATCGACTGGGCCTTTGTTGGCGCAGTCTGGGGCGCGGATCGGGCGGCGGAGTGCAAGAACGCAGCGGGTGCGTGCTGGTCGGTCATCGCGGCCCGCCACAGGCTGATCCTGTTTGGGCTGTACCCTTATGAGGAACACTGGCGTTCTACCTTGGCCTGCGGTGCGATCATTGCGACGGTGGCTTTGTCCTGCCTGCCGGCGATGTGGTCGGGCAAACGGCTGGCGGCCCTTTGGATGAGCGGGTTTGCAGCCTATTTCCTGCTGATGGAAGGCAGCCTGCTTGGCCTGACACAGGTCACGACGGACCAATGGGGCGGCTTGTCGCTCACATTGTTCCTGTTCGCGTCCGTGGTCCTGCTGGGGATGCCGATGGGGCTGGGACTGGCATTGGCGCGGCGTTCGGATTTGCCTGTTGTGCGGGGCGCGGCGTCGCTGCTGGTTGACTTCATCCGGTCTCTGCCGCTGCTGACCACGCTGTTTACCGCTGCTGTGGTGGTGCCGATCCTGCTGCCAAGCTGGCTGCAGGGGGATAAGATCTGGCGCGTCATTATCGCCTTTGCACTGTTCTTCGCCTGCTATCAGGCTGAAGTCTTCCGGGGCGGTTTCCAAGCCATTCCGAAGGGGCAGTTCGAAGCCGGCAAGGCATTAGGCCTCTCGCGCCTTCAGGTGCTTGGCCGGATTGTGCTGCCGCAGGTGTTCCGGCATTCGCTGCCGGGGACCATCAACATGGTGGTTGTGACCTTCAAGGAAACCGCGATTGTCATCATCATTGGGTTCTTTGACATCCTGGCTTCTGCAAATGCTGCGTTCGGCACCGGTGAGTGGGCGCCTTACTATATGGAAGTTTATGCCTTTGTCGGGCTGATCTACTGGAGCTTCATTTTCT
>JBFOLS010000189.1:0-7798 GCA_040830225.1 Leisingera sp. | reverse complement strand
GCGCTTTGGAGCAATCCAACTTTTGGCCAGCTTAAGCCAGTGCTTAGGCCGCCACAATGTGAAAGTGTGCCCCAATCGGTCCGCGGGGCACACCGCTGTTCACAAGAACAGGCGTCAGGCCTGCTCGTCTTCGCCCTTGGCCCGGTTCTCGACGATCTCGTCGATCAGGCCGAATTCCTTGGCGTCTTCGGGCGACATGAAATTGTCACGCTCCAGCGCATCGACAATGGTGTCGTAATCCTGACCGGTGTGCTTGACGTAGATCTCGTTCAAACGCTTCTTCAGCTTCAGGGTTTCCTCGGCGTGGATCATGATGTCGGTCGCCTGCCCCTGGAAGCCGCCCGAGGGCTGGTGCACCATCACACGCGAATTCGGCAGCGAGAAGCGCATGCCCTTTTCACCGGCAGTCAGCAGCAGCGAACCCATCGAGGCCGCCTGGCCGATCACCAGGGTCGAGACCTTGGGCTTGATGTACTGCATGGTGTCATAGATCGACAGGCCCGAGGTCACCACGCCGCCGGGGCTGTTGATGTACATCGAGATTTCCTTGGACGGGTTTTCCGCCTCGAGATGCAGCAGCTGCGCCACGATCAGCGAGCTCATCCCGTCATGCACCGGACCATTCACAAAGATGATCCGCTCCTTCAGCAGGCGGGAAAAGATGTCATAGGCCCGCTCGCCCCGGCTGGTCTGCTCAACCACCATCGGGACCAGGGTGTTCATGTATGTTTCTCTGGGATCAATCATTTCGACCTGCCTGCTTTGATTTATGTCCGGCACCATACCCGACAGAGTGTTACCTGAGTCTTAGTATCGCCACTTTTGACCTGCAAGAGGCGGCAGGCATTTTCACGATGCCGCAAACCTGCATTCCGTGTCGCAATCCGCTGGAACGCTGTCGCTATTCTCTGGCTGCCGGAGGCAGAGGCGCCTTAGGAAACACAATCAAGTCCGAATTCCGCCCGGAGGCCCCCGCGCCCCGGGTCCTGCGCTGGGGTCCCGCCATGACCGATGACAGTTTCGTTCAGAAAGGCGCCGCTGCCAATCTCGCCGTTCCGTTCGAAGGCGAGCCGCAGGATTTTTATTTCCTGCTCCTGCCCAAGGCAACGATGCTGCCGGTGGCCGCCGCCATCGAGCCTTTGCGCATTGCCAACCAGGTCACCGGCACCCGTCTGTACCGCTGGTTCATCATGACCGAGGACGGAGAACCGGTACGCTGCTCAAACGGCATGGTGATCACGCCTGATCAGGCACTGCAGCCGCTGCCGTCGGATTCGCTAGGCTTTGTCTGTGCCGGCGTCGAGCCGCACAACGCCGCCAGCGAAGTCACTCTGAACTGGCTGCGCCGGGAAAGCCGTTTCGGACGCTCCATCGGCGGCGTCTGCACCGGTGCGTTTGCACTGGCCCAGGCCGGGCTGATCAAAAAGCACAAGTTCACTCTTCACTGGGAGAACCAGCCGGGTTTCCTGGAAAGCTATCCGAACCTTGAGCCCTCGCCCAATATTTTCGAAATTTCAGGGCCGCTGATGACCTGCGGCGGCGGCAATGCGGCCACCGATATGATGCTGCACCTGATCGAGGAGCGCCACGGAAAGCAGCTGGCAATCATCGTCGCGGACATGTGCCTGCATGTGCGTTCCGGCGGCCAGGCAGCCCCGCAGAAATCGAACTATGCAGTGGCCATCGGCAGCCGCAACCAGCGCCTGCTGAACGCGCTGCAGCTGCTGCAGGAATCCATCGAAGAGCCGCTCTCCATCGGCGAGCTCTGCGACAAGCTCGACATCTCCCGCCGCCAGCTGGAGCGGCTGTTCTCGCGCTACCTGAACCAAAGCCCGATGCATGTCTATTTCGATATGCGCCTCAGCCATGCCTTTGCGCTGATGAACGAAACCTCGATGAGCGTGACCGAAATCGCACTCGCCTCGGGCTTCAACTCCGCCACCCATTTCTCGCGCCAGTTCAAGCGCAAGTTCGGCGCTTCCCCGCATTTCTTCCGCAAGGGCTGGAGCTGACTGCAGCGATTTGATCCAGCGCAAATCGCAATGCGCACGCCTTGCGTAAAGGAACACCTCAAACACTCCTTTACGCCAGGCCTGACCGATGACTTCCAAGCGCTCCGAACTGCTGATGCCCGCGGGCAATCTGCGCAAATTGAAAATGGCCATTCTCTACGGGGCCGATGCTGTCTACCTCGGCACCCCGGACATGAGCCTGCGCACCAAGTCCGAGTTCTCGCTGGAAGAGGTGATTGAGGGGGTGGAGTTCTGCCACCTTCACGGGCGGCGGGCTTACCTCACACTGAACCTGTTCTCCCACAACAAGGACATTCCCAAGCTGGACGAGTACATCGAGACCGTCCGCAAGGTGCAGCCCGACGGGCTGATCATCGCCGACCCGGGCGTGTTCCAATACGTGAAGGAGCGTGCGCCGGAAATCCCGCTGCACGTTTCCACCCAGGCCAATATCTGCTCCTGGCTGTCGGTGAAGTTCTGGCAGGACCAGGGCGCCGATCTGGTGGTTCTGGCGCGCGAGGTCTCTTATCCGGAGTTGGTGGAGATTCGGGAAAAGTGCCCGGAAATCAAACTGGAAGCCTTCGTGCATGGCGCCATGTGCATGACCTATTCCGGACGCTGCCTGCTGTCGAACTTCATGGCCGAGCGCGGTGCCAACCAGGGCAACTGCGCCAATTCCTGCCGCTGGAACTACGGCGTGCGGATGCGGCTGAAGGACGGCTCCGTGCAGGAATTGGACATCAACGAAAGCAACGCGGAGATGTTCGAATTCCTGCTGGAAGAAGGCTGCCGCCCCGGCGAGCTGATGCCCATCGAAGAGGACGGGCGCGGCTCCTATATCCTCAACTCCCGCGACCTCTGCATCATGCCGAAACTGGACGACTACCTGAAGATCGGCGTCGACAGCCTCAAGGTCGAAGGCCGCGGCAAATCGGAATATTACGCCGCCATCGTGGCGCGCGCCTACCGGATGGCCATCGACGACTATTACGCTGATCCCGAAGGCTGGGACCCCAAACCCTACATGCGCGAGCTGGAGGCCGTCGGAAACCGCGGCTACACGCTTGCCTTCCACGACGGGCGGTTGAACAACCTCGCGCACGATTACGAGCACACGGCATCGTTGGCGCAATGGGAGTACGCCGGCGTTGTGACCGAAGTGGCCGAGGATGCCTTCCACGTTCTGGTCAAAGCCAAACTGACCGCGGGCGAGGTGCTTGAGTTCGTCTCCCCCATCGCCCGCGAAACAGTGCTGCTGCGTGTCTATGATTTTGAAGTTGCCAAAGACGGCAGCCGCACAGATGCGGTCCACGGCAGCACCCAGACCGTTATCCGCCTGCCGTTCACCCTGTTCGACCACGAAGACATCAACGCCCTCAAGGCCCGCTTCCCGGCCTACACGGTACTGCGCAAGGAACGCGCACTGACCGAAGAGCAATGGAACCGCATCCGTTTCGACAAGCTGACCCAGGCGCTTGAAATCTCGGGCAAGGACAACCCCAAGGCCTACACACGCCGCCGCGATGCCCTGGCGGAGAGCATCGCGCTGGACAGCAACGAAAAGCGCTTCAAGACCAACCGTATTGGCACCGAGGGCTGCTGCGGCAAGGGCTGCAACGGCTGTCTGATCTTCTGGCAGGACCCTCAATACGAGCTTGCCCGTACCGCTTTGCAGAAACGCAAACAGGGCGAGATGCTGAGCCGGGCTGAAGCCGCAGAGCTGAAGCTGGCAGCAGGCGAATGTGCCTGAAACCAGGGGCGCCCGCAGCGCCCCTTTTCACCCTTTTGATCAGCCGAACATGTCCGAGGTGATCCCGGCGTACCAGCCGATGCTTTCCTCATAGGTTGCTTGGCGCAACTCGGCATCTTCGCCAGTCTGGCTGATGAAGCCATCCACCTTGGCGATCTTCTCATCCGTCGCCTGGTAGGTCGCCCCGACCTTCACCCCGTCGTTGGTCCCGATCAGCGACCAGCAGGTGTTGGAGAACTTGGCCGGGAACACCTTGGAATCCAGCAGCGCCCCGCGCACTGCCATCGCCGCCACTTTGGCCTGCGAGTTGGCTGAGAAGCCGGACTTCGGCATATCGCCCTGCGCGCAAGCATCGCCCAGCACATGGATATTTTCATCCACCCGGCTCTGCATCGTATGGCCGCTGACCGGCGCCCAGTTGCCTTCGGTGATGCCCGCCATCTCGCAGATCCGCCCGGCCTTCATCGCCGGAATCACGTTGCAGGCATCCACTTTGGTCACCTCGCCATCAATGGTCACCGTCATCGCATCCGGATCAACCGAGACATTGCCGCCGCCGAACTCCTCGCCGATCCAGTCGATCATGCCGTCGTAATGGGCTCCCCAGCCCTCCTGGAACAGCGCCATCTTGGAAAACTTCGGCTTGGGATCAGCGATAATGATCTTGGCGGTCGGATTCTGCTGCTTCAGCACATGCGCCACCATCGACACCCGCTCATAAGGCCCCGGCGGGCAGCGGTAGGGATTGGGCGGCGCCACCATGGCATAGGTCCCGCCTTCCGGCATCGCCTCGATCTGCGCCTTCAGGAGCTCCGACTGCGAGCCCGCCTTGTAGGCATGGGGCATCTTGTTCTGGGAGGTGATATCCCAGCCTTCCACCGCGCCGTCGACAAAGTCGATGCCCGGCGACAGGATCAGACGGTCGTATGGCAGCGTGGCACCGCCTGCCAGGCTGACGGTCTTTGCGGCCCGGTCGATGCCCACCGCCCAGTCATGCACCACGTTGACGCCGTACTGGCTGGCCAGCGTGCCATAGCTGTGGACGATGCCCGACAGTTCCTGGAAGCCGCCGATATACAAATTGGAGAAGAAGCAGGTGTAGTAAGTCCGGGTCGGTTCCACCAAGGTAACGTCAATTGCGCCCTTGCTGTCCTTGGCGATGTAACGCGCCGCGGTGGCCCCGCCGGCGCCCCCGCCGACCACCACAACACGCGGCTTGCCTGCGCCCAAAACCGCGGGCGCCTGGAGCGCCGCTGCTGCGGCCACGCCGGAGCCTAGAAACTTACGTCTGTCTACAGCCATTGTTATTCCCTCCCTTTCAAATCAACAAAACGCCGGAGGCTCACTCCAGCGCACCAAAATACGCGGCCAGGGCAGCGATCTCCTCATCCGAGAGCCGGCCTGCCATCATCTGCATCACCGGGTGCGGGCGGATCTTGCGCTTGTAGGCATGCATGGCGATGACAAAATCCTCCTGCGGCCATCCGGTAACAGCAGGGATGCCGTCGTAATCCCCATCGGTCTGATGGCAGGTGGTGCATTCGCTGGACAGATACTCGCCGTAGTCCCGGTCCCCAACGATGGCGAGGGTCTCCGGCGGCAGCGCCACCTCGATCTTGCGCGCAGTCGGCTCCGCCTCCGGAATATCCTGCGGGCTGTCGGAGAACTGGCGCAAGTAAGCCAGCACATCACGCCGCTCCTGCGGTTCCTTTAGACCGCGGAAAGCCATCCGCGTACCGCTCACCAGCGCCTTGGGGTTTTCCAGATAGGCGTCCAGATGCTCCAGATCCCAGACCAACCCGTCCTTGCGGGCGCGAACGATACCCTTGGAGTATTTGAAGTCCTCGAACTGCGCTGCCTTGCGTCCGAAAATCCCGTTCAGCAGCGGCCCGTTTTTATGCCGCGCGCCCGGGCCAACCTCATGGCAGGACATGCATTGCTTAAACACGTCCGCGCCGCGCTCGGAATCGCCAATGGGAACGGCACTCTCGCTGGCTTGGGCCGCGCCTGACAGCGCGCCCCAAACCGAAATCACTGCTGCCAGGCAGCGCAGCATTTTACTCGGAATAGGACCTGAGGTAGGCAATCACCGCCTCGATGTCCCCTTCCTTCTTCAGCCCGGCAAAGGCCATTTTGGTCCCTTTCATGTATTTCTTCGGCTTGGCCAGAAAGGCCGCCAGCTCAGCCTCATCCCAGACCAGCCCGCCCTCGGCCGCAGCCTTCATCGCCTTGGAGTAGCGGAACCCCTCCACGTAGCCGGCAGGCGCTCCGATAATGCCGTTCAAAATGGGCCCGGTCTTGGACTTGGCCCCGTCGCCGACCTGGTGGCAGGCCTTGCACTTCTTGAAGGTCTTTTCACCCTTCGCCACCAGCGCCGGATCAAGCGCAGCTGCAACTTCCACAGGCTCCTCCGTCTCCGCGGCCGCTTCTTCAACCGGTGCAGGTTCACCCGAGGCAGCCGTGTTCTCCTCCTCCGGCGTCACGTCCAGCACCATGGCCCGCATGGTGATTTCCACACTCTCCTTGCAGTTCTCCATGCAGGGCTCCGGGTTCCAGAAGTGCTTCTCTGCCTCCAGCCGGTCATCCAGGATGAAGCCCTCCGCATTCGGCAGCTCCACTTCCGCGAATGTCTCGTTCGAAAGCACGAACTCGTCATCCACCAAATCATTGGAATAGAGGATATAGGCCACAATAGCATAAACCTCGTCCGCAGTCAGAGACTGCGCATCGCCGAACGGCATCGAGCGGTTCACATAATCCCAGGTGGTTGAAAGGTACGGCCAGTAAGACCCCACGGTTTTCAGCGGGTCGTCATGGTCCAGCGTGTCCTGTCCGCCGGCCAGCTTGGGCCAGTTGCCCACGCCCTCGGCAAAGTCTCCGTGGCAAACGGCGCATTTCTCGGCGAAGACCTCCTCGCCGGTGAACACATCGCCCGAGCCTGCGGGCAGGCCGGTTCCGTCCGGCGTAATGTCCAGATCCCAGGCTGCGATTTCTTCCGGTAAGGCGGGGCGGCCAAGGCCGTACTTCTCCGCCACAACAGGCGAAGCAGCCACAATAGACAAACCAGCAGCTGCAATAACGTACCGCCCGGCCGACAGGCCGGGCAGCGCCCGACTCTCCCGTTTTGCCAGAGGCAAACCTTCGGTTTGACGGGAGGGCGCTTTCGGACCCAGCCAGGATCGGACGCCGCCCTCATAACCGCCCCTCAACCCTTTAAGAAACTTCGACATTTTCCGCCTCCCCGTTTGCCTTGACCCACCAGGTCTGGATGGCGTTGTTGTGATAGATCGAATTCAGGCCCCGCACCTCGCGCAGCTGCGCCTTGGTGGGCTGCACATATCCGGAAGAATCCTTGGCCCGGCTTTGCAGCAGCATTTCGGAACCGTCCCAGTTGATATCCAGATAGAACCGCGTCAGCGCCTTGTCTGTGCCGGGAGCCGCCAGCCGCGCCTCCTGCCAGCTCTTGCCGCCGTCCAGCGACACATCCACGCCGGTAATCGCCCCCCGGCCCGACCAGGCGAGGCCGGTGATCACCAGCGGGCCTTTTCCATGTTTGACAGGCGCCTGCGGGCTGGGGCTGGTGACAACGGATTTCGCGTCCATCTCCCACGTCCACTTGCGGCTAACGCCGTTGGCCAGCGTGTCGGTGTATTTCGAGGTTTCCTCGCGGCTTTCCACCGGCTGGTCCATAACCTCCACCCGGCGCAGCCATTTGACCCACATGTTGCCCTCCCAGCCCGGCACCACCAGCCGCACCGGATAGCCATGCTCCTTGCGCAGCGCCTCGCCATTTGCCTTGAAGGCCACCAGCACGTCATCCATCGCCTTTTCCAGCGGGATCGAGCGGCCGTTCGAGGAGGCATCCGCGCCTTCCACATAGACCCATTTGCCTTCCGGGCTCACTCCGGCCTCCTCCAGCAGCGTCCGCAGCGACACGCCGGAGTATTCCATGTTGTGGATCATGCCATGGGTGAACTGGGCGCCGTTCAGCTGCGCGCCGGCCCACTCCATGCCTGAATTCGCCGCGCACTCGCAG
>JBFOLS010000188.1:0-2915 GCA_040830225.1 Leisingera sp. | reverse complement strand
GGGCCGGGCGGCGCTGTGGCCTTTGAGCATGGTGTTGAGCCGCACGATCAAACCTGCGCGAACGATCTCCGGCCTTTCCTCGGGACCGATGGCATGGGCGCGGCCGCGCAGGGTCTGCACCGAAAACTCGGCAAGCGCCTCTGCGCTCAGCACTTCGGTGGCACGGGCGCCAAGGCCGGTGGTAACCCCGTAAACCGGCACCTGGTCCCGGATCACCTGCCCCACCAGGGCATTGGACGCTTTCATCGCCGCCAGCCCCGCCGGGGCAAGCTCAATATGCCTGGCGTCCCAGGCTGCCCGGCTCAGCGCCGCAACCGTCAGCGAGGATCCGTCCAGCCGCAGCGCCTCCATCTCAGACATTCCGGTACAGCAGGTTCTGCACGATGCCCATTTCCCGGGCCTTGTCCAGAATGCGGGCGCCCAGGGCGATGTCGCCGGTCGACATGCCGCGGTGCCAGAACAGGATGGTCTCGTCATCGGCTTCCCGGCCCGGCTTCAGCCCGGCGGCAATCTCGCCGATTTCGGCATAGAAGCTTTCCTCGCCGATCAGGCCGGCATCGATATGCGGCCTGAGCGCCCCCAGATGACCCGCCCGCATCTGTCCCAGATCGTCCATCACAAACTTGTCGAAGCCTTCGGTGAAATCCAGCGGCAGTGCGCTCATGGTGCCGTAAGGCACGACAAAGGCGCCTTTTTTCACCCAGGAGCGGTCAAACATCGGGGCGGGTTGGTTGAGGCGGGTGGCCTCGATCAGAATGTCGGCGCCCTCCAGGCAGCTTTGCCAGTCTTCTGTGACGGTGACCTTCTTGCCGAGATCCCGGCTGAGCCGCTCGCCAAAGGCATCGCGGCTTTCAGGACGACGGGAGTGCACCCGGATTTCCTCGAAATCAAACAGATGATCCAGCAGGCGCACGTTCCAGTAGGAGGTGCCGCGGGCGCCCACATGGCCCAGCACTTTGGGGGTCTTTGGCCCCAGCCACTTGGCTCCCAGCGCGGTCAGCGCACCGGTGCGCATGTCGGTGATGCCTGCCGCGTCAATCACTGCGCGCGGCACGCCGGTACGCGGGCAGAACAGGTTCAAAAGCGCCAGTTCCGACGGCAGCCCCTGTTTGTAGTTGTCGACGAAATCCCCGACCACCTTGACCCCGGCATAGCCCAATGGCTCGACATAGCCGCGCAGCACGTTGAAGTGGCCGTTGAAGGCGGGGTCCGGGGTCAGGTGCATGCGCGGCTCGATCACCGTCTTTCCCTGACCAGCTGCAATCAGCCCCTGCTCGATCGCATCCAGGATGTCGTCATTGGTCAGCCCGATCCGGTCGATCTCCGGCTGGCCCAGGTATTCGATCTCAATCTTCGCCATGCGTCTGTTCCCCTTTTCCTGCCATCATGGAGCCCCGGCGCTGGCGTTAAAGTCCGGAAAATGTAAGCCTTGCCCAAGAATTTCTGATGCAGAGAGAGCAACCCGCATGCGCCTTCCCCCGCTCAACGCCCTGAAGGCCTTTGAGGCAGCCGTGCGCCTGGGCGGCTTCACCGCTGCGGCAGCTGAACTTGGCGTCTCGCCCGCAGCCGTGAGCATGCAAGTCAGGAAAGCCGAAGATTTTCTCGGGAAAACCCTGTTCCGTCGCACGCACAACAGTCTTCTGCTGACCGATGCAGGCCGCTCGTATTATCCGGCGGTTTCGGAAGCGCTGATCGGCATTTCCGCAGCCACCGAGCAGCTGATGGAGAATGAAGCCCGGTCCCATGTCACAGTCAGCACAATCCAGTCTTTGGCAGAAAAATGGGTTGCGCCCGCTGTGGCGGGGTTCCGGGCCCTGCACCCCGGCACCGGGATCGAACTGCGGATCGAGCCCGACCCGGTGGACCTGCAGCGTTCTGGTGCGGATGTCAGGATCACCTATGAAACCCACCTCTACCCGCAGCACAGTTCGGTTCCCCTGTTCCGGGACACCGCTTATCCGTTCTGCACCAAGGCCTTTTTTGAGTGCCATGCCGCGGATGGCGACCTGGCCAAAGTGCCGGACAGCCTGCTGATCCATACGGACTGGGGCGACCACTATGCCTCGCACCCGACTTGGGCCGGATGGTTCCGGGCCAGCGGGGCGGCCAAGACCCCGGATGTGCGCAAGGGCCTGCGTGTTGGCGGTGCTGCGGTTGCTTATGCGCTGGCAGCACAAGGTGCGGGCCTTGCGCTGGTGCCTGCCATGTTGATCGATCATGCCGCGGAGGGCGCTGCCCTGACCGAAAAGCTGGGTTTGCGCTTGCCTTATGCCTATTCCGCGGTGCTGCCCAAACCCTCGGCGCCGGCAAAAACCTCCCCCGCCAAGGCCGCGGCGGTTCAGGCCCTGATTGCCGAGTTGACTCCAAAGGATTGATTCTTTCCGGTCCACCGGGTCTCTACGCGGATCGGGCTACGCCTGCCGCAGCTCTGCAGCAGCAGGCGGGCGGAGGCTTGCCGGAGCAGCGGCGGATAGGGCGCCAGTTTAACTAACTTCGAGATAAGAAGTTGGCGGCGCATAAACCCAATGTTTACTAGCCCGCCGGGGCAATTGCGGCAGAAATCCGGCAGGATTGCCGTATTTGCCCGAAAGCGGCCGCAAACAGTTCACATTCCGCTTTCAGCCTTGGGGGGCACGCATCCGCACTGCGCGGTTTGCGGTGCAAGCTGCCACGAGGATAAAGACGCCGTGCCTCACGACACGTTTTCTGCTGATCAGGACCCTTCCTGCGAACTGCCTTGCGGCTTCAAGCTGCTGCAAGGCCAGTACCAGATTGAGCGCCCGCTGATCAGCGGCGGCTTTGGCATTACCTATCTGGCCCGCGACAGCCTGGACCGCCGTGTGGTGATCAAGGAGTGCTACCCGGCAGGCCTGTGCCGCCGCGACGGTGCTGACGTGAAACCCGATGCGATGGGT
>JBFOLS010000187.1:0-5779 GCA_040830225.1 Leisingera sp. | reverse complement strand
GGGCGGCCGCCGCTATGGCGACATGGAAAGCTTCGAGAAGCTGGTGAAGCTCACCTACATGCATCCGAACCTGCATCACGGCGGCTTTGTGATCTGCGAGCCCTGCGATGTGCCGGTAAGCAAGCGCCATTTCGACATGCTCTATGCCCATATGACGCTGAGCGACAAACCGCATCTGGGTGCCATCACCGAGATGAGCCGGGCGCAGGACAGCCTCGACATGGCCGAGAATGTCTTTGGCAAAGAGGTCATGGACGAAAACTGCGTAATCATGGGCAATGTGAACACCAACTCGCCCTTGCTGGTCGACAAGGTGGTGACTGAGGCGATCCGGGTCTATTCAGCGCGCGGGCAGGGGATCGTGGTGGTGCCCTTCATCCTGACCGGGGCAATGGGGCCGGTTTCGACCGCTGCCTCCGTCGCGCAGGCAATGGCAGAGGCAATGATGGTCTGCGCCTTCAGCCAGTTGGTACGCCCGGGCGCGCCCTTTGTTCTGGGCAATTTTCTCAGCTCCATGTCGCTGAAGTCCGGCGCGCCGACCTTTGGTATGCCTGAGCCGGTGGTGTCGAACTACGCGATTGGCCAGCTGGCCCGCCGCGCAGGCCTGCCATTGCGCTGCGGCGGCTCGCTGACCGCGTCCAAGATCGAGGATGCGCAGGCAGCTTATGAAAGCGCCGACTCGATGCATTCCACCATGTTGGCAGGGGCCAACTTTGTACTGCACGCTGCTGGCTGGATGGAAGGCGGGCTGTGCACCGGCTTTGAGAAGCTGATTATGGATGCGGACCGGCTGGGGTCTTACCAGAAGGTGCTGAGCCAAGGGCTGGATACCAGCGACGAGGCTTTTGCGCGTGATGCCTATGGCGAGGTGGAGCCCGGCGGCCATTTCCTAGGTTCGGCCCACACCATGCGCAATTACCAGACCGCGTTTTATGAGCCGAAACTCAGCGACAGCGAGAATGTCGAGAGCTGGGAGGACGGCGGATCCAAGGACATGCGCCGCCGCGCCTATGAACGCTGGAACGAGATGCTGAACCAGTACGAGGCGCCGCCGATGGATGATTCGGTGAAGGAAGAGCTTGCCGCCTATGTGGCCCGCCGCAAGGAGGAGATCCCGGATGCGTGGTACTGAGCCGCGGGCCAGGGAAACCGGCATTCGGTTCCGCTCAGCCGCGGCGGAGTGGCAGGCATGACCAAATTGCGTATCACCGGACTGCGGGCGACGCCTGTCAATATTCCGCTGGAAAAGCCGATGTGGTGGACCGGCGGGCACTATCCGGGGACCTCCAAGACCATCATCGAGGTGGAAACCAACCAGGGTCTTGTGGGCCTCGGCGAGGCGCCCTCTGTCGACGTGGTGGAGACCATCCGCGCGATGGGCGAGCGGCTGATCGGGGCCGACGCGCTGGACATTGCGGGCTGCGAAGCGCTCTGCGTGCCGCCCTGGCAGATTGTGCAGAACACCGACGACAGCTCTGTTGTGAAGGCATTCGGCGCCATTGAAATCGCTTTGTGGGACCTGCGCGGAAAGGTGGCGGATGAGCCGCTCTACCGGCTGCTGGGCGGTGCCGTGCGGAAAGAGATCCCGTTCACCGAGTATTTCGGCTACCGCGCGGGTGGAGAGATGGATCCGCAAGCTGTCGCCGACTACTGCCTGCGGATGCAGGAAGAGCATGGTTCTACTATGTTCGAGGGTAAGCTGATTCTGGGCGATCCGGAGCTGGAGATCGATACGGTCAAGGCGTTGCGCGAAACTTTGGGCCGCAAGGCGATGCTGCGGCTGGACAGCAATATGCAGTACTCGCTGCCCACCGCCATGCGCCTTTTCCGGGAGATCGAGCCCTATAATATCCGCAACTACGAAGACCCGGTTGCGACGTTCGAGGAAATGGCGGAGTTGCGCCGCCACTTTACCATTCCGGTCTCGACCCATGTACCGGATATCCGCCGTGCGGTGGCGCTGGGCGCGCCGGATTACATCGTCACCAATTTCGCGGTGCTGGGCGGTATTGCCCGGGCGGTGCGCTTTATAGGCGCCTGCGAGGCGATGGGTGTCGGCTTTTGGTGCTACTCGGGCGACGCGGGCATTGCCACCGCGGGCTATCTGCACATGTCCGCCGCGATGCCCTGGATCACCGAGCCTAGCCAGTCGCTGTTCCGCTGGCAGATCGGCGATGTGATCGAAGGCGGCCCGTTCCGCCAGAAGAACAACGTGATTGCCGTGCCTGAAGGCCCCGGCCTGGGCGTGACCCTGGACCGTGGCGCCCTTCGGCACTGGCACGGCCATCTGGTCGAGAATGGACCGCTCGACCACTTCTATGACCCTGCAAAACCCGGCCGTTTCCGCCGTTTGCCCCTGAACTGAGGACAAGAACCCATGTCAGACAATTTTGCCCAATCGACGCTCAACATCCACAAGGAGGAGAGCACCGGCGACAAGAAGCTGCCGAGCCACGCCAAGGCGGTGATCATCGGCGGCGGTGTTGTTGGCTGCTCGATCTTGTTCCACCTGGCCAAATTCGGCTGGAAGGACGTGGTACTCTTGGAGCGTGATGAACTGACCTCCGGTTCCTCCTGGCACGCGGCGGGGCAGATCCACACCATCTCGTCGGACCCGAATATTTCGCGCCTGCAGTCCTATACAATCGATCTGTATAATGAGATCGAGGAGACTTCAGGCCACAGCGTCGGCCTGCATATCACCGGCGGCTTTTATCTGGCGTCGAACAAGACCTGGTATGACTATCTGAAGCGTGAGCGTTCCAAGGCGCGCTACATGGGTTTGAACCAGGAATTCATCAGCCCCAAGGAAGTGGCTGAACGTCACCCGCTGATCGACCCGAAACATTACCATGCGGCCCTGTGGGACGATCAGGACGGCGATCTGGATCCGTCGGGCGCGACCTATGCCTTTGCCAAGTCGGCACGCGTGCACGGCGCCCAGTACTTCACCCATACCCCGGTGACCGGCACTACCCAGCGCCCGGACGGCAGCTGGGACGTTGTGACTCCGCGCGGTGTGATCAACGCCGAGCATATTGTGAACTGCGGCGGCCTGTGGGCGCGTGAAGTTGGTCATATGCAGGGCATCAACCTGCCGGTGCAGCCGATGGAGCACCACTATCTGATCACCGACAAGATCGACGCGGTCGCCAACCACCCGACCCGCCTGCCGGCCGGTATCGATTACGAGGCCAACATCTATTTCCGTCAGGAGCGGCAGGGGATGCTGCTGGGCACCTATGAGCCCAAAGGAACGCCCTGGAAAGTGGACGGCACCCCGTGGGACTTTGGCCACGAACTGCTGCAGCCGGATCTGGACCGTATTGCCGACCGTTTGGAAATGTCGTTCGAGCGGATCCCGGCAATCGGCGAGGCGGGCATCAAGGACATGATCAACGGGCCGTTCACTTTCGGCCCAGACGGCAACCCGATGATCGGCCCGGTTCCGGGCATGAAGAACTACTGGTGCGCCGTGGGCGTGATGGCGGGCTTCTGCCAAGGCGGCGGTGTTGGCCTGACCATGGCCGAGTGGATGATCGATGGCGAACCTTCCATCGATGTCTGGGCCATGGATGTGGCGCGCTTCGGCGACTTTGCGACCCCGGACTGGGGCACCGTGAAATCGACTGAGAACTACGAACGCCGCTTTGTGATGACGTTCCCGAACGAGACCCTGCCCAAGGGCCGGATGCAGAAGACTACGGCGCTCTATGACCGTTTGGTCTCCAAAGGTGCGCGCATGGGGCAGGGTTTTGGCCTGGAGAACGCACTGTGGTTTGCCGATGGTCCTGAGGACGCCCATGAAGAGCCGACCTTTGAGCGTAACCGCTCGCACGATTATGTAGCGCGTGAGGTCAAAGCCGTGCGTGAGGCCGTGGGCGGTATCGAGGTCGCCAACTTTGCCAAGCATGAGTTCAAGGGGGCAGGTGCACGGGCCTATCTGGACCGGGTGCTGGCGGGCTATGTGCCGAAACCGGGCCGTCTGACCCTGACGCCGATGCTGACGCCCAAAGGCAAACTTTATGGCGACCTGACCGTGGCGTGCCTGGCCGAGGATCACTTCATGCTGTTCGGCTCCGGCACCATGCAGGAGGCGCACCGCCGCTGGTTCGAAAAGGACCTGCCCGCCGATGTGACCTATCAGAACGTCTCGGACGATTGGCACGGCATTGCGCTGTCCGGTCCGAAGTCGCGGGAGCTGCTGCAGCGGATCACCCGCGAGGATGTCTCGGGCGAGGCGTTTAAGTTCCGCGATCTGCGCCAGACCTTTGTCGGAGGCGTGCCGGTGATCCTGAACCGGATCAGCTTCTCGGGCGAGCTGGGCTATGAGATCTACTGCAAACCCCAGTACCTGCTGCGCCTGGCCGAAGCGATCGAGGAGGCCGGCGCCGATCTGGGCTACCGCTGGTATGGTGCGCGGGCGCTGATGTCGATGCGCCTGGAGAAGGGCTGGGGCGTATGGACCCTGGACTTCCGCCCCGATTTCGACGCGGTGGAAAGCGGCATGGATGTCTTTATCAACTGGAAGAAGGATTTCGTGGGCAAGGAGGCCTCTCTGCAGGCCCGCGAGACCGGTCCGAGCCGCAAGTTGGTCACCATGACCATTGATGTGGACGGCATCGATGTGTCCAACGACGAGGCGATCCTGAAGGATGGCAAGGCGGTGGGCTACATCTCCTCCGGCGGCTATGCGCACCACGCGCAGACCTCGATGGCGATGGGCTATGTCTCGGCAGAAAACGCCGAAGCGGGCACCAAGCTGCAGGTTGAGATCCTGGGCGAGATGTATGACGCGGAAGTGCTGGGTGCGCCGATCTACGACGCCAACGGCGCGAACATGCGCGCCTGATCAGAGCAGGGGAGCGGAAACCATGACCAAACCCATGCGGAAACTCCCCGAAGCGGCCGAGGCCGTGCCGGCCTGCCGCTGCATCTTCCTGCTGCTGCCCACCTTCTCGCCGCTGGACCTGTCCAGCGCGGTGGCAGCACTGGAGGCTGCGAACCGCCATGACGGGGCCGCGCGCTATCACTGGCGCGTGGTCAGTGAAGACGGCCTGCAAATCACTGCGCCCAACGGGCTGAGCGTGGCGGTGGACGGCGGCCTCCCGGATCTGGCACGGGGCGACATGATCTTTGTTTGCGGCGGCCAGGGTTCGGAGCCGGGCGTCTCGTTGAAGGTGCTGGGCTGGCTCCGTAAGGCGCAGCGCATGGGGGTGACTCTTGGCGCGCTGGGCGGCGGAGTGCTGGCGCTGGCGCGCTCCGGCCTGCTGGCGGGCCGTCAGGTTTCTGCCCATTGGGCTCTGCGGGCAATTCTGGCGGAGGCGCATCCGGATGTTGAGGTTAAGAACTCGCTGTTCACAGTGGAAGGCAAGCTGATTACCTGTGCGGGCGGCACCGCGACCGTCGATATGATGCTGAACCTGATCTCGGAACACCACGGGGCGGATGTGGCAACAGGGGCTGCCGACTTGATGGTCTGTTCCGCGGCTCGCAAAGGTAGTCAGGATCAAACCGTATCCGAATTCGGCCGCACGGGCGTGCGGCACGAAAAACTGGCTGCTGCACTGAGCCTGATGCGGAGCAACCTGGAAGAACCGCTGACGCCCGGCGGCATTGCCGATTTGGTTGGCCTGTCGGTGCGCCAGCTGGAGCGGTTGTTCTCGAAATACCTGCAGACCACACCCAAGGTTTACTACACCCGGCTGCGGCTGGACTATGCACGCAGCCTGCTTTTGCAGACTAACATGCGGATCATCGACGTGGCGCTGGCGTCAGG
>JBFOLS010000186.1:0-17735 GCA_040830225.1 Leisingera sp. | reverse complement strand
ATGCTCGTGCAGGAGGCAGAGATGACCAATGTCTTCGCGCGCACCACTCCGGAACACAAGCTGCGTCTGGTCATGGCGCTGCAGGCCCGCGGCCACATCGTTTCGATGACCGGCGACGGGGTCAATGATACTCCGGCGCTCAAACGCGCCGACGCCGGGGTCGCGATGGGCATCACGGGTTCGGACGCGGCCAAGGAGGTTGCCGACCTGGTGCTGACAGACGACAACTTCGCATCAATCGCGGCTGCCGTTCGCGAAGGGCGCACGGTCTATGACAATATCCGCAAGGTGATCAGCTGGACGCTGCCGACCAACGCAGGCGAGGCCGGTATAATAATTCTGGCGTTGCTACTGGGGTCAGTCATACCCATGTCGGCGCTGCAAATCCTCTGGATCAATCTGATAACCGCGGGATCGCTTGGCGTGGCGCTCGCATTCGAACGCTCGGAAGAGTCAATTATGCGCCAGCCTCCTCTGCCTGTGGACGCACCTATACTGGACCGCGTTCTGATCTGGCATATCGCCTTCGTAACAGTGCTGTTTCTCGCGGCGGTATACGGGGTGTTCAATTATGCAATAGACCGAGGGTACAGTCTCGAACTTGCGCGAACGCTGACCGTGAATTTGCTGATCATCCTGGAGGTGTTCCATCTCTTCTACATCCGCAACATCCACACGGCATCGCTAAGCTGGGAGGCGGTGCGCGGAACACCGGCGGTTTGGATTTGCCTGCTGATCGTCGTGACCGGCCAGTTGCTGTTCACCTACGCGCCCTTCATGCAAGAGGTGTTCGACACGCGGGCCGTCACGCTTGCCGATGGTGCAATCCTGATTTCAGTAGGTGCGGCGTTCTTTGCAATCGTTGAGATGGAAAAGCAGCTGCGGCTTCGCTTGAACGCGTCAAATTCGTTCAAGCGGTAGCTGAGAAGTTCAATAAGGCGACCTAATGGTGGTCACAGATAGGTTGACCGCCAAACCCGCGGCCAACCTTCCGCCAGTGTTCATCAACGGCCGAGGGGCGGGGCCCGCCGCACCGGAAGGGAGGGTGATCGGAGCACCGGAGGTGCGCTCCTCTGACGCCGCCGTGATCAGGGAAAACAGGCATTCCTGAACACAAAAGCCCGGTCTAGGAGGTATGATCCGGATCAATCCGTTACAGGCCTCAGCGTGGCATACTGTTGCAGCGATAGTTCAGGGAAAGCTGCGGCATGAAGTACAGGGACTATTACAAAATCCTCGGGATAGACACCTCGGCGGATGCAGATGAGGTCAAGCGGGCCTACCGAAAACTTGCGCGGAAGTTCCACCCTGACATCAATACCACCAAAGAGGCAGAGGCGAAGTTCAAGGATGTGAACGAAGCCTATGAGGTGCTGAGGGATCCCGAACGCCGTGCTTCCTATGACCAGCTGGGAAAACCGGAAGCCGGAGCGCAGGAGGGGTTCCGGCCGCCGCCGGGCTGGGAGGGCGGATTTGCGTTCACCGGCAACAGCCCGGGTGATGCAGGCGCGTTCAGCGACTTCTTCGAAACCCTGTTCCGGCGCAGGGAGCATTCCTTTGAGGCTGCCGCCGGCGCGCGGGGCGCAGACCAGCATGCCCGCTTGCAGGTGGATATCGGGGAGGCCTACCGGGGAGGCACCCGCGTCCTGACGCTCAGGGAGCCGCAGGTTGGTTCTGATGGCTCTGTGGATCTGAAGGAGCGCAGCATTGCCGTCCAGGTTCCCAAGGGGATCACTGAGGGGCAGCACATCCGGTTGCCGGGACAGGGGATGCCGCCGCCGGGCGGAGGCACGCCCGGTGATCTGTATCTCGAGGTGAGCTTTGCCCCGCACCCGGTTTACCGGGCCGTTGGCAGGGACCTGTACCTGGATCTGCCGGTGGCGCCCTGGGAAGCGGCGCTAGGAGGCAAGGTCATGATGCCGACGCCGGACGGAAAAGTTGCACTGACCGTACCCGCCAATGCCCGCAGCGGCCAGAAACTGCGTCTCAGGGGCAAGGGGCTGCCGGGGACGCCTGCCGGAGACATCTTCGCAACGCTCAGGATCGTGAACCCCGAGGTGACGACGGAGGAGGCGCGCCGGGTCTTCGAGCAGATGGCCCGCGAAGTGCCATTCAATCCGCGCGCCGGTATCGGAGGGTAGATGCATGAAACCTGCAACCGCCAAAAGCGCTGTTGTTGTCAGCCTGTCCCTCGAGGAGCTATGCCGGTTCTGCCAGGCTGAAAGGAACTGGGTCATCGAATTGGTCGAACTTGGGGTTCTGGAGCCTGAAGGGGGCTCAATCCAGAACTGGCAGTTCCACAGCGTGAGCATTGCCCGTGCCAAGAAGGCACGGCGTCTGAACCGGGATCTGGGCGTCAATGCCGCCGGAGTTGCCCTGGTGCTGGACCTGCTGGCGGAGCGGGATGAAATGCTGCGGCGGCTTGCATTGTTCGAAGACGCCTAGCGGATGTGCTGGAGCTTGGAAGCCTCTGCCGCAATGGTGGTTGCCGGAACTGCCGCGTCGGTGGCCTGCTGGCGGCAGGGGCAGCCTGTGGCGGTCTGGGGCGTGCTTGGCTTTTTCACGGTCATGGAGGCTTTGCAGCTTGCCGGATCCCTGACCGCCGATGACTGCAGCGCGGCTGCGAACAGGGGCGTCACGCTGCTGTCTTATCTGCACATCGCCTTTCAGCCCATTCTGATCAATGCTTTTGCGCTGGAGCTGGTGCCTGCCGCTGTCAGACGGGGCTGCAGGCGGTGGGTTCTGGGTCTTTGCGGCGGGGCTGCAGCGATCATGCTGCTGCAGCTTCTTCCCCTGCCTGCGCTGGGGAGCTGTGCCGCGGGGGCGCCGATGTGCGCCGAGGTTCTTTGCACCGTATCAGGAACGTGGAACATCGCCTGGAATGTGCCCTACAACGGCTTGCTGGTGCCGCTTGACAACGCGCTGGGAGTACAGTCCGGATTTCCGGTCTATATGGCGGCGGTTTTCCTGCTGCCGCTGGCGTATGGGGCATGGCGGTTTGTGCTGATGCATGTCCTCGCCGGGCCGGTGCTGGCCTGGATGCTGACCAGCAATCCGAACGAGATGCCTGCTGTCTGGTGCCTGTTTTCAATTGTGATCCTGTGCATCGGACTGAGCCCCTGGGTGCGCGGTGCCTTCACAACCAGCAGCTGGTGGGGGCTGCGGGTGTCTTAGGCCGTGCCGGGAAACCTGCAGGGTTGATCCTGATCACCCCGCTGGCCGCTGGCTTGGGGTATTCTAATCACAGGAGGTGCAAGATGCGTGCCATGGTGTTCCGCAACCCGGATGAACCGCTCCGGCTGGAGGATGTTCCCCGGCCGGAACCAGGGCCTCGGGAGGTGCTGATCCGGGTCGAGGCCTGCGGTGTCTGCCGCACCGATCTTCATATCGTTGATGGAGACCTGACGGAGGCGGCGGTGCCGCTGATCCCGGGACATGAGATCGTTGGCCGTATAGAGGCAAAGGGCCTACAGGCTCAGGGGCTGGAGGCCGGCCAGCGGGTCGGTGTGCCCTGGCTGGGCGCCACCTGCCGCCATTGCCGCTATTGCCTGGAGGGGCAGGAAAACCTGTGCGATGCGCCCGCCTTTACCGGCTACACCCGCAATGGCGGCTTTGCGGAATATTGCGTTGCCGATGCGCGGTATGTGTTCCGGCTGGATGAGGCTGCCAGCCCGGTTCAACTGGCGCCGCTTCTGTGCGCTGGGCTGATTGGCTACCGCAGTTACCGGATGGCGGGGGACGGGGGCAGCATCGGGCTCTACGGGTTCGGGGCCGCGGCGCATATCCTGACCCAACTGGCGGCCTGGCAGGGCCGCAAGGTGTTTGCGCTGACGCGGCCGGGGGATGCGGCAGCGCAGGCCTTTGCCCGCAGCCTTGGCGCTGCCTGGGCGGGCGGCTCAGATGAAAGGCCGCCGAAGCTGTTTGATGCTGCCATTATCTTTGCGCCGGTCGGCAGCCTCGTGCCGGCGGCCCTGAAAGCGGTGCGCAAGGGCGGCAGGGTGGTTTGCGGCGGCATACACATGAGCGATATCCCCGCCTTTCCCTATGCGGATCTGTGGGGGGAACGGCAAATCCTGTCGGTTGCCAATCTGACCCGGCAGGACGGTGACGAGTTCCTGTCTTTGGCTGTTGAGGCCGGCATTGCCACCCAGACCCGCAGCTATGCACTGCAGGACGCCAATCAGGCGCTTGAGGATATGCGGCATGGGCGGCTGCAAGGGGCTGCGGTGCTGGTGCCCTGACATGTGGGGTTGGTGAGATGGTCAAAGAACAAGTACCCAAAGGATTGACGGCGGCGCAGTTGCGGCCCCGGCTGCCTGCTGAGGGGCTGGGTTTCAAGCTGACGGACGAGTTGGATGGCGGCCCCGGCTGGCTGGGGCAGGAGCGGGCGATTGATACGATCCGGATGGCGGCCCTGGTCGGCCATGAGGATTTCAATGTCTTCGTTCTGGGACAGCCCGGCAGCGGCCGCCATGCGATTGCCCAGTCCATTCTGGCGGGGATTGCGCGGGACCGGCCAGTGGCCTGCGACTGGGTCTATGTCAACAACTTCGACTTGCCGCACAAGCCGGTGGCGATCCGGCTGCCTGCCGGTTCTGCAATCCGTCTGCGCAAGATGATGGAAACTCTGGTTGACGATTTGGCCAATCAGATTCCGGCGCTGTTTGAATCGGAGGATTACCAGGCCCGGCGCCGCACCATCGAGGAGGATTTTTCCGCCGCGCATGAAAGCGAGATCGCGGAGGTGTTTGAGGACGCCCGTCAGGCGGGTGTTGCCATCATGCGCACGCCGGTCGGCTTCAGCTTTGCGGGCCTGCGCGGTGAGGAGGTGCTGAACCAGGAACAATTCGATGCTTTGGAAGAGGAAGACCGCGCGGAGCTGGAAGCCGCGATTGACCGTATTCAGCAGCGGATGTCGGAGGTTCTGCAAGCGGTGCCCAAGCGCGAGAAGGCGCACCGGCAGCAGGTGGAGCAGCTGCACCATCAGCTGGCGTCCCGCGGCGTCGATGAGGCGATCAGCGAAGTGCAGGAAGCTTTTGCCGGCGAGGCAGCGGTGGTGCGCTATCTGGAGGCGGTGCGCCGCGATTTGATCGAAAATGCCGAGCTGTTCCTGATCGGAGAGGGGGAAGAGGAGGCTGGTCCGTTTCCGGTGCCCACCAGCAAGCGTTTCGAGCTGCCGCAGTTTCAGCGCTACAGGGTCAACGCGATGGTCGCAAACGACTGCGGCAGCCGCTCTGGCGCGCCGGTCGTCAAGGAAGAGCTGCCGACGCTGGCCAACCTGATCGGGCGGATCGAGCATGCCTCTGAAATGGGGGCGCTGATCACCAATTTCACGATGATCAGGCCGGGCGCCCTGCACCGGGCCAATGGCGGCTATCTGGTGCTCGATGTGCGCCAGGTGCTGAGCGAGCCGCTGGCCTGGGACGCCTTGAAACGCTGCCTGCGCACAGGCGAAATCTCGATCTACTCGCCGGGTGACCGGCTGAGCCTGGTGTCTACGGTGTCGCTGGAGCCGGACCCGGTGCCCCTGAGCGTCCGGGTGGTGCTGATCGGAGAGCGGATGCACTACTACCTGTTGTCGGCGCTGGATCCGGATTTCCTGCAGCTGTTCAAGCTGGAAGCCGACTTCGACGACCACCTGCGGTTGGAGGAGGGGGCTTCGGCCGGCGGCTATGCGCAGTTGATTGCCGGGCTTGCGCGGCGTGCCGGAACCCGGGCGCTGGACCGGGCCGCCGTGGAGCGGATGCTGCTGGAGAGCCTGCGGATGGCGGGCGACGCGGCGCGGCTGACGCTGAATTCCAGCCGCTTGTCGGACCTGCTGCGCGAAGCGGAGTTCTGGGCGGAAAGCGGGGGTGCCGCCCATATCGGCGCAGAACACATCGAGACCGCAGTGGCAGAGAAGGAGCGCCGGGCCGGGCGGGTGCGCGAACTGGGCCTCGAGACGATCAGGCAGGGCACCGTCCTGATCGACACGGACGGCCAGCGCACCGGCCAGATCAACGCCCTGACGGTGCAGCAGATCGGCGACTACAGCTTTGGCAAGCCGTCGCGGCTGACGGCACGCACCCGGCCGGGCACCGGCAAGCTGGTGGACATCGAACGGGAAACCGAGCTGGGCGGGCCGATCCACTCCAAGGGCATGCTGATCCTTCAGGGCTACCTTGCGGCCACCTATGCCACCCGGGCGCCGCTGTCGCTGTGGGCCAGCCTGGTGTTCGAGCAGAGTTATGGCGGGGTCGAGGGCGACAGCGCCTCGGCGGCCGAGCTGATTGCGCTTCTGTCGTCGCTGGCTGAGGTGCCCTTGAACCAGTCCTTTGCGATCACCGGCTCAGTAAACCAGTTCGGTGATATCCAGGCGATCGGCGGGGTGAACCAGAAGATCGAAGGCTTTTTTGATGTCTGCAGCGCCCGCGGCCTGACCGGGCGCCAGGGAGTGCTGATCCCGGCGGCCAACATGCGCCACCTGAACCTGCGCCAGCGCGTGGTCGATGCGGTGGCTGACGGGCGGTTCCGGATTTTCCCGATGACCTCCGTCACCGACGGGATCGAAGTGCTGACCGGGCTTGAGGCCGGAGTGCGCGGCGCGGACGGGGCCTTTGCGGAGGGGAGCTTGAACCGGCTTGTGGAGGACCGGCTGCACGCCTTTGCCGAGATTCGCAAGTCCTTTGCAAAGGGGAGCGCCGGAAATGCAGCATGATGCAAACAACGCGGCAGGCGCGGGCCGGGCCAGGGTGATCCTGGGGGCGAGCTGCTATCTGGACGCGGAGGCGGCACTGGTGCTGGCACTGGAGCTGGCCAGCCAATTGGGGGCGGAGCTTCAGGGCGTTTTTGTCCGGGAAACCACGGTGCTGGCGGCGGGATATGCGCAGTCCCGTGTGGTGTCCTACTCCGGGCGGCGCGAAACCGGGCTGACCGCCGGCGCAATTGCCAAAGCGTTCCAGACGGATTCCCGGCGGTTCAAGGGCCTGTTGTCGGCGCGGGCGGGCGCCGCGGCGCTGGTAAGCTCGTTCCGGGAAGCGGAAGGCCACGTTCAGGAGGAACTGCGCAGGGTGTCGCAGGCGGGTGATATCCTGATCTTCGGGTTCAAGCCGATCCTGCGTGTTGCGGGCTGCATAGCAGTGATCCTGGCGGAAGGGCAGGGGGTGCCGGACTACGCAGTCCGGCTGGCCCGGAAGACCGGCAAGCCGCTGGTTGCGCTGATTGCCTGTGCCGCAGGAGCAGCGCCGGATGCCGGACTGGCCGGGCAGGCCGATAGCGGCCTGGAGACCCGGTTCTGCACGCTTCCGGACGCCTTGCTGCGGCAATTGGAGCAGATGAACCCCTCGGCTGTCATCGTTGCGGCGGCGCCTGCGGATCTGCCGCCCGCAGCCCGGATCCAAGAGGCCGCGCGCTGTCCTCTGATCGTTCAAAGCGGGGGATGAAGCCTCGCGGGTGTTCCCCGGTTGCAGGCCTGCGGCAGCAAATCGGCAGGCAGTTTGATCTTCATTAAAGCTGGACCGCTGCCCGGATGGCAGAATCGGGATGAGGAAAAGCCCGTTGAAAGGAAATGCACAGATGGCCGGAAAAGCAAAAGACAGAATTCCTGGGGTTTTTGCGGATGCGTTAAAGCCGTTGCAGGGCGCCATGCTGATCAATCCGCTGCTCAAGCCGCAGGTTGAGCAATTCTGGAATGTTCAGGAGAATATCCTGGATGAGGCGGAAGCCTTCGCCCGGCACTGGTTCGAGCGGCGACACGAAGCGGCGCGCACGGCGCTGGACGCGGCCCGAACCGCAGTGTCAGGCGATTCAATGGGACCGGCCGCAGCGATCGAGGCCTTTTCCGAATGGCAGCGCCAATCAGCAGAGCGCATCGCCGAGGATGGCCGCGAATGGCTGGGTATGATGTCCCGCTGCGCCTGTTATGCAGGCGAGACAGAAGCCCAGGCGGTTGAGGACACGGCCGGAGAGGCGCTGCGGATCACCAGACAGGCCACCAGGCCGGCGCAGTCCGAACCGGTCTGAATCGGCACGGCGGAGCGCCGCCGCGCGTCAGAGGGATGGCGGTGCCAGTTATCCGGACATCAGCACAGGAATGCGCGCCACGCGCAGCACATGCTCGGAAGTGTCGCCGAAGATCAGGCGGTGCAGTCGGGAGTGGCCGTAGCCGCCCATGATCACCAGATCGCATTGCTGGCTTGCTGCCTCCATCAGAAGGCGGGTGCCGGTTTCGTATTCCGCGTTCGGGATTTGGCGGACCTCCGCCGCTACGCCGTGGCGGGACAGCACGCGTGCGATCTCGTGCCCCTCGGTGCCGGATTCTGTGGACTGGTGCTGAGGTTCCTGGATGGTGGCAATCTCTGCAAACGCGGCCGTTTTCATGAACGGCAGTCCATCGTGGAAGGCCCGGGAAGCTTCCCGGCAGGGCTTCCAGGCAGCAAGAATACGGGTGCCTATGGGCTGATCGCCCCAATCATCTGGCAGCAGCAGCACCGGGCGGCCGCTGTTGACGATAAGCTCCTTCTGAAAGCCCTTCTGGTCGAACCGCTCTTGCTGCGGGTCGGGCAGCAGTGCCACGGCCAGATCGGACCGGTTGGCGGAGTCCAGCAGTTCCTCTGCCGCGTCAGGCGAGCGGGCTGCCCGCGAGCGCCATTCCGCGGCGCAGCCGGCAAGATCCGTTGCTGCCTGAAACAGTTTTCTTATTCGGTGGTCTTCTTCAGTCACTCGTTTGTTGAATTCCCCGAGCGTGATGTCGTCAGCGGCAATGGCGATCCCGGAGTAGGGAACAAAGGCTTCCCGCGTGTGGATGCCCGTCAGATGAGCATCAAACCGCCGTGCCAGACCGCAAGCTGCGGGCAGCAGGTGTTCGGCTGCGAATTCTGAAGTCAGGCAGGCAAGAATGGTCTTGTAACTCATGGCAAAGATTTCCTTCCCGGACGCGGGCCGCGGGCGCAGCATGCGCACCGGCCTGCCAGTGATTTATAGGAAATCCCGGCAGGACAGGGTTTGACGCCGGTTAATGCGGCGGCTGCCGGTTTGGCCAAGTCTGGAAGACGTAGCGACTCACACTTGCCCGATGGAAGCCAGAGCCCCGGAACCAGGCTGCAAGGGCAGATGTCAAAGCCGCATCCTGATGCTCTGGATGCAAGCAGCCGCCAGGCGGTTGCCGGTAATCGCATCAGGGCGGTCCGGAGAGGATAGGCCCATGCTTGTACATGAGATCATGACCGTGCCAGCGCGCTTTGCTGCCCCGCAGGACAGTGCCGCCAGCGCTGCGGAGCAAATGCAGAGCCTTGGCATCGGCGTGCTGCCGGTTGTCGAGGAGGGCCGGATTGTGGGCATTTTCACCGACCGGGATCTTTTGCTGGCATTGGCAGGACACGAAGGCAAGCTGGACGGGCTGCCAATTACTGCTGTCATGAGCCCGGGCGTGATCTGTTGCCGGGCGGAGGACACCATCGAGGCCGCAGCGGCCCTTATGGGGGACCACCAGATCCGCCGCCTGCCGGTGCTGGATGAGGAGGGGCGGCTGGCGGGGCTGCTGTCGGTGACCGACATCGCCGTGAATGCGTCGGAGCAGCTTGCCGGAGAGGCGCTGGGTGAAATCGCCGAGTACCGCTAGGGGCAGGAGCCTAGTCCGGAACCGGTGTGATCTCGGCAGCCAATCGCTTCGGCTCAACCCCTGCGATCTCTGACAGGGTGGTGAGGTCGTTGATCCGGATGTCTATGTGATCCGCGGTTTCAACAAGCCCGTTTCTGACAAAGCGGCGCAGGGTGCGGCAGACATGCACAGCCGTGAGGCCGGTGAAATCGCCGATGTGGCGCTGGGTCAGGGGCAGGTGGAACGCGTAATTCTCAGACAGGCCCAATGGTCTCAGCCGCAAGCAAAGCTCGATCAGGGCGTAAGCGATGCGGCTTTCGGCGCTGCCGCGGCCCAGGCGCAGCATGCGTTCGGATAGCCTGCTGCGTTCGGCGGCTTGGACGTGCTCATTGGCCCGTGCCAGCCGGGGCGAGGCCGCCAGCATCCTGTGCCAGGCGGGCCGGGCAATGACGCAGACCTGGGCGTCCGTCACGGCCTCTATGTTCAGCCCGGCGGTTTTTCCGTCGGCGGAGGTCGGATCCGCAATGTCTCCCGGCAGGATGAAATCGATCAATTGCACCTCGCCGTTGAGGGAGAGTTTCGAGGTGGCCAGCCATCCGTCGATCACGATGATGACTTTATCCCCGTCCTCGCCGTCATGAAGCAGGATTTTTCCTGCCGGGATGCTGTGGATGTTCTTTCGGAAGTTGTGCAATGCGGCATCGCTGCCGTCGAAGTCCATGGCTCCGATACGCAGGAAACTGGCACCGGGGTCTCGGAGAGGGATTGGGCTTTGCCTCGTCACTGAAACTTTTCCTGTCACAAGCGCGGTGCGGTATCTGATCCGGGCGCCGTACTGCCTAGGTTATGAGCTGCGGCGGCCCAGTCTCAATGTGCGGTAGCAAGGATACCCGCGCAAAGCGATTCTGTCGACCGGACGTTGAAATCCTGGCCCAGGCGGTGCCCAATGGACTTATCCGGCAGCTGGCATCGTTGCGGTGCGCAGGCGGCAGGATTGATCCAAGTCATTCCCTCCAGCCGCGGCAGCGATAGACTGGAGAGGCTGAGGAAGACAGGGAGGTCACGATGCAAGACCCTGAACTGGAACTTCTGATCGAACGGCTGGAAGGCCAATCGGATCTTAGCCTGGCGGATTTCGACGGGGTGCTGCATGCGCTTGCCTATTTGCTGCCGGGGGCTGCGCCGGACGATGAACACGCTGCGCAGCACATCGGCACATCGGATGGCGCCATGCAAGTAGCCGACGCCGCGTTTCCGGACTGGGCTGTGCATATCCGTGGCCGGGCTTACGGAAAACACGGCCGCTGGCATTGCACCTTGCGGGAGAACGACAGCCTCGACAATGATGAGGCAATTGGCCTGGGCCAGTCGCCGGTTCTGGGGCAAGCCATCCTGGCAGCGGTTTTACGGCTGGCGATGATCCTGAAAAAGGATTGAACACGCGCAGCGCGGTCAAAGAAAGCTGATGTCTCAGATTTTGACAATCACACTCAACCCGGCTGTTGATCTGGCGACGGCAATTGAGCGGGTGATCGCTGGTCCCAAGCTCTATTGCAAAACACCGCGTGTAGACCCCGGGGGCGGCGGCGTGAATGCAGCCCGTGCGATCCGCAAGCTCGGCGGGCAGGTCACAGCGCTGGTTGCAGTCGGCGGCGCGATGGGGGAGCAATTGCTGCAGCTTCTGGCGGTTGAAGACGTGCTTGCCTTGGCGGTTCACATGGAGGGTGAAACCCGGCAGAGCTTTGCCGTGACCGATGAAACCACCGGTGAGCAGTTCCGGTTCAGTGTTCCCGGCGAGGTGATGAACAGCGCTGACGGCGCCCGGCTTCTGAGCGCAATAAAGCAAGCGGCGCCGCGGGATGGATACGTTGTGCTGAGCGGCGGTGTCACTCCCGGTCTGGACGACGATTTTCCGCAGCAGATTCTGCAAGCCATTGCACCACGCACGGACAAGCTGATCGTGGATACCTCTAAGTCTGCGCTGGCGCGCCTGCTGACCGCACCCGGCAAGCCGGTGCATGTGCTGCGGCTGGATCAGCGCGAAGCAGAGCAGGCCGCGGGACAGAGCCTGGGCACCGTTGAAGACAGTTTGGATTTTGCCCAGGGCCTGATTGCGCGCGGCGTGGCGCGCATCGTGGCGGGCGGCCGCGGCGCGGAAGGGTCGGTCCTTGCCACAAGCGGGCAGCGGTTCTTCTGCCGTTCTCCGCAAGTCGCGGTGCAAAGCAAGATCGGGGCCGGCGACGCCTTTACCGGTGCGCTGACGCTTGCGCTGTCCCGCGGCGAACCGCTGGATCAGGCGCTGCGGTGGGGTGTCGCGGCAGCAGCCGCCACGGTCGGAACCGAAGGCACCGCGCTGTTTGAACGCGGCCAAGTGGAGGCGCTTTTGCCGCAGTGCGGGGTTCAGGCCGGTTAGCCGGTTTCCGCCTTGGCGGCATTGCGCAGAACCTGAAGGAAGCTGTCGGGCGTGACCGAGATGCTGTCGATGCCGAACTCCACTAGCCGCCGGGCATAGGCCGGGTTGTTGCTGGGTGCCTGACCGCAGAACCCGACCTTTGACCCTGCCTTGTGGGCCTTGCTGATGACCGTTTCGATCATCCACAGCACAGCGGGGTCGTCCTCCCGGAACAGCTCTGCCAGCGCATCGGAGTCGCGGTCGATGCCCAAAGTCAGCTGGGTCAGATCGTTTGAGCCGATGGAAAAACCGTCGAAGCGCTCGGCAAACTCGCCGGCGCGCAGGACATTGGCAGGGATTTCGCACATCACATAGACCTGAAGTCCGTCCTCGCCGCGTTTCAACCCGTTCTCCGCCATCACGGCGAGCACTTTGTCGGCCTCTTCCGGGGTGCGGCAGAAGGGGATCATCACTATCACGTTTCTGAAACCCATCTGCCCGCGCAGCCGGGCAATCGCCTGGCATTCCAGCGCGAACCCGTCGCGGTATTCCTCCGAATAGTATCGCGAGGCGCCCCGGAAGCCGATCATCGGGTTCTCTTCGGCAGGCTCGAAACCGCGCCCGCCAAGGAGATCGGCGTATTCGTTGGTCTTGAAGTCGCTCATCCGGATGATCACCGGTTTGGGGTGGCAGAAGGCAGCGATCCGAGATAGGCCGCGGGCGAGGCGGTCAACGAAATACTCGGTCTTGGAATCATAACCTGAGGTCAGCTGCTCGATTGCGGCACGGGTGCCGGGGTCCTGGACCTGATCGAAGCGGACCAGTGCCATCGGGTGCACACGCACTGTGTTGCTGATCACAAATTCCATCCGCGCCAGCCCGACGCCGTCCACCGGAAGCCGCCACCAGCGCAGTGCAGCGCCGGGGTTGGCGAGGTTGAGCATGATCTGGGTTTCCGGCCGGGGCAGATCCGTAAGGGAATCCTCTGTGATGGCGATTTGCGACAGCCCTGCGGTGACGACACCCTGTTCCCCGCCTGCGCAGGACACCGTTACGTCCTGCTGGTCGTGCAGAACCTCGGTGGCGTTGCCGCAGCCGACGATGGCGGGCAGCCCCAGCTCGCGGCTGATGATGGCCGCGTGCGAGGTCCGGCCGCCATGATCAGTGACAATTGCGGCGGCCCGTTTCATCACCGGCACCCAGTCGGGATCGGTGGTGCCGGTCACCAGCACGGAGCCGTCTACGAACCGGCCGATGTCATCGGCGCTTTCGATGATCGATACCGGGCCGGCAACCGCGCCGCTGCCGACGCTGAGCCCGGTCAGCAGCACCGGTCCCGGATCTGTCACCGAACAGGATCTGAGGGAACCTGCGGCCGCGCGCGACTGGACGGTTTCGGGGCGGGCCTGGACAATGTAGATCCTGCCGGTTTCGCCATCGCGGGCCCATTCCATGTCCATCGGGCAGCCATAGTGCTCTTCGATCACCTTGGCGTGGCGGGCGAGCGTCAGGATTTCATCGTCACTGAGGACAAAACGCGCGCGCTCGGCCTTGGAGGCGGGCACGTTGCGCGGGCTGCCGTCGCGGTCCTGGATCATCTTGATAGCCTTGGCACCCAGCCGTTTTTCCAGGATGGGGATCAGGCCCGGGGTGCCGAGGAAGGGTTTGAAGACCTGGTATTCGTCCGGGTTCACAGCCCCCTGAACCACGTTTTCGCCGAGTCCCCAAGCGGCGTTGATCAGGACCGCATCCGGAAAGCCGGACTCCGTGTCGATCGAGAACATCACCCCGGCGCCGCCGGTGTCGGCACGCACCATCTGCTGTACCCCGACAGACAGTGCCACCTGCATGTGATCGAACCCGTGGATCCGGCGGTAAGAGATCGCCCGGTCGGTGAACAGCGAGGCGTAGCATTTCCGGCAGGCCTCCAGCAGCGCCTTTTCGCCGCGCACGTTCAGGAATGTCTCCTGCTGGCCTGCAAAGCTGGCCTCCGGCAGGTCCTCGGCAGTGGCGCTGGAGCGGACCGCAACGGGTACATCCTGCTGCCCTGCCGCCTCCGCGAGACTGCGGTAATGGGCAAGGACAGCCTGCGCGGTATCCTTGGGCCAGCTGCCCTCAAGGATCATGGAGCGGATCGCCTGGCCCGCCTCTTGCAAGGTGGTGCGGCCGTCGGCCAGAGCATCCAGCTGCTTCGAAATCCTTGGCTCCAGCCCATTGGCAGAGAGGTATTCGCGGTAGGCGCCGGCGGTGGTCGCGAACCCCGGCGGCACTTGGATCCCCTTGGGGCCAAGCGCCCTGATCATCTCTCCCAAGGAGGCGTTCTTGCCGCCAACGAGGCCGGTATCAGAGCGCCTCACCTTGTCAAAGCCGATCACGGGCGGGGTGGAATGGGACATGTCCGATCTCCAATCCTGTGTGAATGGACCCATAATGCCATGAATCCGCCTCTGGCAGTTGATGCAGATCAGCCGGCCGGCCTGTTCTGGACACGGATATCAGTCTGATTCCACATCCAGTTTCGCTTCCTCCACTCTCACCGTTTTGAGACGGGGGCCGGCAGAGCTGTTTTCCAGCAAGTTCAAGTGCAGCTGTATGCGCCAGAGGTGATAGGAAACCCTGTGCAGCCAGCGAACAGCGTCGAGCCTTGTCCAGGCTGTTTCGTCTGGCAAAGAGCCGTCTGCAGCTTCGGAGATCAGCCGGTCTCTTTGCGCACCCCGCTGCTTCAGCATGATGTGGCGCACCCGGTTCAATAGCTTTTCACATTCGTCAGTATCGCCGGCATGCCCGAGATTGGCAGTTGACAGCGTCAGCCCCCCTGTGATACGCCGCAGCCGCGCGTCGTTTGGCAACTCGTTGATCCTGTCGGTTTGAGTGCACCGGTAGAGCAGCCGGTCGAGATGATCGAGGATGTGGTACATGCCCTTGATCTCGGAAAACGCGGCGCTGGCATTATCGGGCAATTCGATTTTGTCCAGGTAGGTGCGGGTTTCCGACAGCGCCGAGGCGAGGTGGTTCCATTCGTAAATGCTCTTGCCCGTGCCGGGGGCTGCAGTAATCCATCTCAGATGATGAATTGCAGCTTTCGTCAGCCGGTTAACTGCGACTTTGGCGGCGGCGGCTGCGGCCTCCGGATCCCGAAGTATCAGATGGTCCAAGGATTGCGTAAGCACGGCCCCCCGGTCAGGAATCAGAAACTCGATAAATCGCGCAAACGGGCGCGCAAAGGGCAAAATGATTATCACGCCCAAGATGTTGAAGAAACTATGGAAAGCAACAAGTGCTGTAAGGGAGTCTCCGGGACCGGCCCAGTGCAGCAACGCGGCAGCATAGGGGCCAAGAAGGAGGAAGGCCAAGACACCTGTCATCAGATTGTAAATCACATGTGCGAAGCCGGTTCGCCTGGCCATCGTGCCCCCGCCCAGCGTGGCCAGAACGGCCGTGAAGGTTGTGCCAACGTCCATCCCGATGACCAATGCCGCGGCTTGCTGGAAATTCACCGCCCCGGTGCTCAGAGCCACCAGGGCGGTGGCGACGCCGGCGCTTGATGATTGGGTGACCAGGGTGATCAGGACGCCGACCGCGACAAGTTTCAGCCGCCCCGCGAAGCTGTCGGTAGGGAAATCGGCCGGGGTCACGATCCCTTGAAACGCTTCCAGGCCGGATTTCATTTGCTCAAGGCCGATGAATATCAGGCTGAAGCCTGCCAGGGCCTTGCCCAGACTGGATATTCTGCGTTTTCCGGAGAGGGCGAGCAGGGCGCCCAGCAAGGTGACCGGCAGCATGGCTTGCCCGAGATCGAGCTTGAAGCCCAGAATCGCGACCAGCCAGCCTGTCATCGTGGTGCCGATATTGGCGCCGAAGATGATCCCGAGCGCCTGCGGAAAGGTAAGCAGCCCGGAGGCGACAAAACCGACGGCGGCGACGGTTGTTGCGCTGGAGGACTGGATTGCCGCGGTTGTCACCGCTCCGGTCGCCGCGCCTGTTGCCGGCGTCGATGTGAAACGGCCCAGAATGCTCCGCAGGCGCGCCCCGGCAAGTGTCTTGAGACCGCCGGTCAGCAGCAGCATTCCGATCAGAAAGAGGCCGATGCCGCCAAGGGCCGGCAGCAAATTCCAGTACATCTGAAACAGAGTGCCAGAATTGCCGCTGCCCATCAAATCCGGCCCGCGCGGTCCGGGCAGCAGGCCCGGCAGCCGATTGATGCGTATCATAGCGGCGCGCTGTTTCCTGGGTGAACATGGGGCCGGGAGGACGGCATGGAGGACAACCGCAAAGCAGAGGCCGAAGGTTCCCGTGCAGGGGCGGGGTTCGCGGCGGCCGGAGAAGGCAGCCGGTGGGCCGGAACCGAGAAACTGGTCAGCGGCCTGGATGGCGGGCTGAACATTGCGCATGAAGCCGCGGACCGTCACGCCGCCGCGGGCTATGGTGCCCAGACGGCGATCCGCTGGCTTGGCAAGGACGGCAGCCGCCGCGAATTGAGCTATGCTGACCTGGCCGGACAGTCGTCAAGATTTGCAAACCTGCTGCGGGACCACGGGCTGCAGCAGGGGGACAGCGTCTATTCCCTGATGGGCCGGGTGCCGGAGCTTTATACCTGTGCCATCGGAACGCTGAAGGCGGGGCTGGTTTACACGCCGCTGTTTGTCGCCTTCGGGCCCGAGCCCATCCGGACACGGCTGGAAATCGGAGAGGCCAAGGTGCTGGTTACCACGGCGGCTCTGTACCGGCGCAAGATTGCACCGTTCCGGGATCAGCTGCCGTCGCTGAAGCTTGTGCTTGTGGCTGGCGACGAGGCGCCGGACGGCTGTCTGGCGCTGGGGCCGGCTCTGAAAAGGGCAGGGGAGGCGTTTGAAACAGTGCGCACCGGCGCCGAGGATCCGGCGCTTGTGCATTTCACCTCCGGCACCACCGGCAAGCCGAAAGGGGTGGTTCATGTGCATGGCGCGGTGGTCTTTCATGCTTATTCGGGACGCATCGCGCTGGGGCTGAAGCCCGGCGCGGTCTATTGGTGCACTGCTGACCCCGGCTGGGTGACGGGCACCTCTTACGGAATCATTGCGCCGCTGGTGAACCGGGTCACGATGGTTGTGGATGAAGGTGAGTTTGATCTTGAGCGCTGGTACCGCACTATCGGGCGGGAGAAAGTCGAAATCTGGTATTCGGCCCCGACCGCCATCCGTATGATGATGCGGGCGGGCGCGGATGCCGCGGCGCCCTATGATTTCTCATCCTTGAAGTTTCTCGCCAGTGTCGGCGAGCCGCTGAACCCGGAGGCGGTGGAGTGGAGCGGCAAGGTGTTTCCGCAGCCGTTCCACGACAACTGGTGGCAGACCGAAACCGGCGGGATCATGATTGCCAACCTGCCCGGGATGGCGGTGAAGGCGGGATCGATGGGCAAGCCTTTGCCGGGGATCACCGCCGCCATACTGAAACAGGATAAGGGCGGGCTGGCGGAATGCGCAGCAGGGGAAACCGGGGAACTGGCGCTGCGCCCGGACTGGCCCTCGGTGATGCGGGCCTATCTGCATGAGGAGACGCGGTTTGCGAAGTGCTTTGCCGATGGCTGGTATCTGTCCGGCGACCTCGCAACACGCGACACAGATGGCTACTTCTGGTTCGTCGGGCGCAAAGACGACCTGATCAAGACCTCTGGCCATCTGATCGGCCCGTTTGAGGTGGAAAGCGCGCTGATCGAGCATCCGGCTGTGGCCGAGGCGGCCGTGATCGGCGTTCCCGATGAAACCGCGGGCGAGATCGTGAAGGCCT
>JBFOLS010000185.1:0-5198 GCA_040830225.1 Leisingera sp. | reverse complement strand
ATCAAGGTCTTCACCGGCCTGCCTGATCTGCAGGACAGCGCCCGGCTGCAGCCCTGGCTGTTCCAGACCGCCCAGCGCACCATCATCGACCACTACCGCAAGACCGGCCGGCGTGCGCCGCCGCATCCCGATGACCTGTGGTACGCCAAGGACGATCCGGAGATCCGCCAGGAACTGGAAGCCTGCGTCGCGCCCTTCATCCAGTCGCTGCCGCCGGAAACAGCCGAGGCGCTCACCGCCATCGACCTGCAGGGCATGTCCCAGCGCGATTACGCCGAGGCCAGTGGCCTGCCCTATTCCACCCTGAAATCCCGGGTGCAAAAGGGCCGCGCCGAACTGCGCAAGGCGTTTGAGGACTGCTGCCATTTCTCTTTGGACGCCCGCGGCAGCATCGCGGAATACCGTCCGAAGTCAGACGATTGCGGCGACTGCTGACTCGCCGCCGCTTAGTTTGGAAACTTAGGTTTCCGTCGAATGGGCCAACCCGCTCGCAGAATAGCCAAGGATTTTGACAGGCCAAGGCCCGGCCGCCAGCTGCGCCGAAAACATGCGGCGATTTCGCCATCTCGATATATTTGGTATTTACAATGCGCATTTTTCATCGCAAATAATACGCATCACAGATACACATTAAGGATCAGCCCTATGACACTGTCGGAAGCCTTCCTGTGGCCCGGAACCAAAGTCTGCGAATATCTAAAAGTGAACCCGGAGGGGGAAGCCGCACTGATCCGATGGATGGTCAATACGCTGGTTTATCTGGTGGTGAGCCTGGCCGTCGTCTGGCTCTTGTCCGTCTGACAGCGCCGCATCCAGTGCTTGCTGTCAGCTTTGCAATGCTCCAAGCCGCGTGCTAACCGCAACCGCACCAGTAGATTTGAAGGCACCCGGCAAAGGCGGGTGCCTTTGGTAAATTGAAAAGAGCTTATTTTGCGTCTTTTCCCGCCTCCAGCGCATCCAGCCGGGCCTTCAGCGCTTCGTTCTCTTCCCGCGCTTTCTGCGCCATCGCGCGCACCGCGTCGAATTCCTCGCGGGTGACAAAATCACGGTCGGCCAGCCAGCGGTCGATCATGCTTTTCATCGCGGTTTCCGCCTCGTCCCGCGCGCCCTGGGCGACGCCCATCGCATTGGTCATCAGCTGGGAAATATCGTCCAGGATCTTGTTCCGGGTCTGCATCGTCTTCTCCGTATCAGGCTTAGCCCCTATATGGGCAAGCAAAGCCGCGGCGGCAAGCCGTTGACTCTTCATAACATGTAGAGGCATTCAGACGCATATGCAGGCCCTGATCCAATTCCCCGACCTCTCGCCCGAGATCTTCTCCATCGCCATCGGTGGGTTCGAGTTTGCCCTGCGCTGGTATGCGCTGGCCTATATCGCCGGCATCGTCATCGCCTGGCGCCTGGCCGTGGCCGCCCTGCGCCGCCCGGCACTCTGGCCCGCCAGCCGGCCGCCGATGAAACCTCAGCAGGTCGAGGACCTGCTCACCTGGGTCATTCTCGGGGTGATCCTTGGCGGGCGGCTTGGCTTCGTGCTGTTCTACCAGCCCGCCTATTACCTGGCGAACCCGGGCGAAATCCTTAAGGTCTGGCAAGGCGGCATGGCCTTCCACGGCGGCCTCCTCGGCGTGATCCTCGCCTCTTGGATCTACGCCGCACGCCACAATATCCCCCGCCTGCAGATGGCTGATCTGGTCGCCCATACCGTGGCGCCCGGCCTGCTGCTGGGCAGGCTCAGCAATTTCATCAATGCCGAGCTTTGGGGCCGCCCAACCGATCTGCCCTGGGGCGTTGCCTTCCCCGGCCAGGCGGCGCAGGACTGCGGCCAGGCGCTGGGAGAGCTCTGCGCCCGCCACCCCTCGCAGCTTTATGAAGCACTGATGGAGGGGCTGATCCTTGGCGCCCTGCTCCTGTACCTCGCCTGGCGCCGCAATGCCTTCCATACCCCGGGCCGCCTGCTGGGCGTTTTCCTGGCCGGTTACGGCCTCGCCCGCTTCATCGTCGAATTCTTCCGCCAGCCCGACGCGCAATTCGCCTCCCCCGGCAACCCGCTGGGCCTGGCCTGGCATATCGACGGCATTGGCCTCACCCAAGGCCAGGCACTGTCGCTGCCGATGATCGCAATTGGCCTCTATTTCCTGCTGCGCGCCCGCAATTCCGTCCGGAGCGCGGCATGAGCCTGGCAGGCCATCTCGCCGCCCGCATCCGGGCCGACGGACCGATCTCGGTTGCGGACTATATGGCGGAGTGCCTGCTGCACCCGCAGTACGGCTATTACACCACACGCGATCCGCTGGGTGCCAAGGGCGATTTCACTACCGCGCCGGAAATCACTCAGATGTTCGGCGAACTCCTCGGCCTCGCCCTGGCGCAAGCCTGGATCGATCAGGGGTCTCCCTCCCCTTTTACGCTTGCCGAACTCGGCCCCGGCCGCGGCACCCTTATGGCAGATCTGCTGCGCGCCACCCGCGGCGTGCCGGGTTTCCATGCCGCAATGCAGCTGCGCCTGGTCGAGGCCTCCCCCGCCCTGCGTGGCGTGCAGGCCAAGACGCTGGACGGCTATGCTGCCCAATGGCTGGACAGCGTGGAGGCATTGCCGCAGCAGCCTTTGTTTCTGGTCGCCAACGAATTCTTCGACGCCCTGCCCGTCCGCCAGTTCATCCGGAGCGGCAGCCATTGGAGCGAGAAGCGCATCGGCCTGACGGACGGCGCTCTCAGCTTCGGCCTCACCCCAGCGGCGCCGCAATCCGCGCTGGAGCACCGCATTGCGGACACCCGCGAGGGCGACTTGGTCGAAATCTGCGAGGCCGCCGCCCCCATCACATCAGCCATTGCCGCCCGAATCGCCGCTCACGGCGGTGCCGCGCTGGTCGTGGACTACGGTGACTGGCGGGCGCTCGGTGATACGCTGCAGGCGCTGCGCGCGCATGAACCCGCCGACCCGCTGCAGGCCCCGGGCCAGGCCGACCTCACCGCCCATGTGGACTTTGAAGCGCTGGCTTTGGCCGCGAAATCCGCAGGCTGCGCCTTTACCCGCATGACTCCGCAAGGCGTCTTCCTGGAGCGCCTCGGCATTACCGGCCGCGCCCGCACCCTGGCCGCGCCGCTATCGGGCGAAGGTCTGGAAACCCTGATCGCTGCACATCGGCGGTTGACGCACCCCGATGAAATGGGAAACCTGTTCAAAGTTCTCGGCCTCTATCCCTCGACGGCCGCCCCTCCGCCAGGATTGAACCCATGACGCTTGAAATTCTCACGTCCGATCTGCTTGGCCCGGTGCGGCACGGGTTCTTCACCCGTAAGGGCGGCGCCTCCTCCGGCATCTACCACGGCCTCAACTGCGGCCTCGGCTCCACCGATCAGCGCGAGGCTGTGCAGATCAACCGCAACCGGGTGGCCGCGGCAATGGAGGTGCCTGCCGAAAGCCTGAGCGCCGTGCATCAGGTGCACAGCGCCGATGTTCTGGTGATCACAGAACCCTCACAGGAACGGCCGCAGGCGGACGCGATGGTCACCAATGTGCCGGGGCTGGCGCTGTCGATTCTGACCGCCGACTGCCAGCCTGTGCTGTTCTGCGACCCGGACGCACAGGTTATTGGAGCCGCCCACGCGGGCTGGCGCGGCACTTTGGACGGGGTGCTGGAGGCCACACTGGAAGCGATGGAAGGCCTCGGCGCCCGCCGCGAAAACATTGCCGCGGTGATCGGCCCGACGATCTCGCAGCGCGCTTATGAGGTCGGCCCCGAGTTTTTTGACGACTTCATGATGCAGGACGACAGCTACGCCCGCTTCTTCGCCAATGGCGAGAACGGCCGCTACCAGTTCGACCTGCCGGGACTGGGTCTGCACAAGCTGCGCCAGGCTGGCGCCGGCCGCGCGGAATGGACCCACCACTGCACCTACTCTGATCCGGAGAAGTTCTTCTCCTACCGCCGCGCCACCCATGCCAAAGAAGCCGACTACGGCCGCCTGATCTCCTGCATCCGGCTTTAACCCGGCGTTAACCGGCCCAATTGTGGCGGATTCTCAAAAGTTCCGCCGCAATCTGCGCTTTCCCCAACGGAAACAGCGCAACCTAGCTTAATTTCCCTCAACCATTTCAATTATATAAACCGCACCTCCGCCTGAGTGCATGGCTGGAGTTCAAACTGCTTGCGCCTGGGAAAATGCCCACGGCGGGCCACATTCACGGCGCAAAGCTTACCCATAAAAGAGGCAGAACAGATAACAGCAGCAGCCTCCGCATGTGGCTCAGCTGCCGGGCGAAGGACTAGTGAAAATGAACAAACGTTTCATTGCCTCCATCATCCGCTCTGCCAAGAGCGAAACCGTAATTCTGCCTTGGGCCGCCAAGCGCCGCAGCACCGGCCAGGAGCCGGCGCAGCTGACTGCGCCAGCGCCCGAGCGGAAACTGGGTTAACGCCGGGGACGGGTGCCCTGGCGGCGGTTTTCCCCTGGCGCAATCGCGCCAGCCCGGCCAGCCGCCGCCGGGGCATCTGACCGGGGTTTTGGAGCCTCACAGCCCCGCTTGACGCTTCCTGAGCCGAATCGCGCAGCGCCCGTCCCAACCAGCCGCCGGGTCCCGCCCGCAGCGGCGGCGGACCGGCCGCATGTTAACCAGTTTGCTACAGATTCTTTGACAATTCGAATTAAAACCCGCCAAATTCAAGGCATACACATCGTTCAAGCGCGTCTGTGTTGCCGGTGGGGGCCGATGCAAACGGGCAGTTTGAAAGGAGAGGTCCGCAAATGACCATCCCCCAGTCGCTGCAGAGGGCTGCAGCCAATGCCGCCGATGCCAATGCGTTTTTGCAGGACCCGGCCGCCCTGCGCTCTGCCACCAAGCCGCAGCTGCGCCGCTATGATGTCAGCAGCCTGCTGCCCAGCGGCGCCATTTCCGAAACACGCCATATTGCCCCGGCGCTGCCCCTGTTTGAGGATGCCTTCTGCGCGTTCTCACGCGGCTCGCTGGTGGAAACCGCGCAAGGCCCCATCGCGGTCGAGGACCTGCTGCCCGGCGACGAGATTCTGACAAGCGGTGGCGGCAGCCAGCCGCTGGTCTGGATCGGCCGCACCAGCCTGCTGCCCGCCCGCCCTGACAGCCGCGGCCGCAGCCTCCGGCTGACCAGCTTCATGGCCGACAGCCTGGGACTGCAGAAACCAGCTGCCAGCCTGGTGGTCGGCCCCGCCGCCCGCCTGCT
>JBFOLS010000184.1:0-3628 GCA_040830225.1 Leisingera sp. | reverse complement strand
GTCACCACCTATTCCGAGCTGGCGCAGGCGATCGGTTCGCCCAAGGCGGTGCGCGCCGTGGGCACGGCGGTGGGGCGCAACCCGGTCAGCTGGCTGATCCCCTGCCACCGCGCCTTGCGCAAGTCCGGCGCCCTGGGCGGCTACCACTGGGGGCTGCCGGTCAAGCGCGCGATGCTTGCTTATGAGGCGGCACGGGACGAGGAGGCTGCGGCAGGTGATATGCGCGCTGCCGGTTGAACAGTCGCTGCAGCAGGCCGGGCCGGGATGGTTTGGCTGCTTGCTGTGCTTCATGCCGCATCCGGGCTGCTTCCCGTTCGGCTTCGTAACTCTTCGGCAGGTGCATTCTTGTGTCCCAGCGCTCTTTCCCTAGGGTGATCATGGCAATCCAGTCATAGGTCAGCATGGTGTCTCTCCTTCTCTGAGGGACAGAAAACCAGACCACTGCTGACAGGCTGTTGTCAGCGGCCTGTGATAAGGTGTCAGCAGAATGTCACTGGAGCCTGCCCATGCCCCGCACCGGCCGCCTTTTCGAAATCATCCAGATCCTGCGGTCCGCCACTGCTCCGGTGCGGGCGGAGGACCTGGCAGAGAAGCTGGAAGTCAGCAAGCGAACGATCTACCGCGACATCGCCGCGCTGCAGGCCATGCGCACCCCCGTCGAGGGCGAGGCAGGGATCGGCTACATTCTGCGAAATGGTTACGACTTGCCGCCGCTGAACTTCGACGAGGAAGAGCTGGAGGCGCTGCATGTGGGGCTGGCGATGCTGATGCGCACCGGCGACGGCGCCATGCAGCAGGCGGCCGCGCGCGTCAGCCGAAAAATCTGCGATGTGCATGCCTCGGCGGAATGGCTGCAGGTGGCGCCTTGGGGCGCGCCGCTGGACGATCCGGAGCAGGGCTGCGTCTCCAAAGCTTTGCTGCGCCGGGCGGTGCGGGAATGCCGAAAGCTGCAGATTACCTATGTCAGCCCCGAAAGCGGTGAGACCTGCCGGACCCTGCGGCCGCTGGCGCTGATCTACCATATCGAATGCACCATGCTGGCGGCCTGGTGCGAGCTGCGCGGCGGTTTCCGCCACTTCCGCACCGACCGGATGTTTGCGGCGGAACTGCAGGAGGAACAGTTCGCAGGCGAGGCCAAGACCTTGCGCAAGCTGTGGATGGAGCAGGAAGGCTGGGATTTTGCTTTTGCGCCTTAGAGCCGGATTTTGCGCGGTATTTCGCCCATGCTGGGCAATCCTGCCTTGAGAAGGCGGTGCGGCGGCACGATATTCATGCTGAAGGCCGGGCTTGGCCCGGTTTCAAGAAAGCAGAAGGCAGTTTTTGATGACGCAGATGAAACTCACCACGGCAGGTATTGTCGCCGCAACCTTGGGTCTAGGCGCTTGTACTGATCCGGCAACTGTCGGAACGCCGGGAAGCAACACCCAGCAGGGCGCTATCCTGGGCGGCATTATCGGTGCGGGTGTTGGCGCTATCGCAAATGACTCGGACCGCGGCCTGGGCGCTGTGACCGGGGCGCTTGTCGGGGCCACCGCGGGCGGTATTATCGGCAACCAGCTGGACGCGCAGGAGCGCGAGCTGCGCCAGACCCTGGCCAATGACTCGATCACCATCACCAACACCGGCGACCGGCTGATCCTGTCCTTCCCGAACGATCTGACCTTTGCCACAGATAGCGCTGCAGTGGCGCCGGCAGTGCAGGCCGACCTGCGCCGGGTGGCCGACAGCCTGGTGCGCTACCCCAATAGCACCGTGCAGGTGATCGGTCACACCGACAGCGATGGGGACGCGGGATATAACCAGGATCTGTCAGTCCGCCGCGCCAATGCTGTGGCAGACCACATCCAGTCCGGCGGTGTGCCCTATCACCGTCTTCGCATCATTGGCCGCGGTGAAGACCAGCCGGTGGCGTCGAACCTGACGCCGGAGGGCAAGGCCCGTAACCGCCGCGTTGAGGTGGTGGTGATCCCGCAGGCCGCCTGATCAGGCTGCAACAGGATAGAGTGCAGCAGCCCGTCCCGGTCCGGGGCGGGCTGTTTCCATTGGAGAGCCTCTCCAATGCCGCACATTGGATGCGCGCAGATCCCTGTTTCCTGTCAGGGGAGGGCGCATACATGATGGGTGCAATAGAGACGCGAACAACAAGGAACATTCCATGGCCGACCCCGTATTGCTCACCATTTCAGGCTCGCTGCGCCGCGAGGCCACCAACCGCAAGCTGTTGGCAGAGGCAGCCCGGGTGTTTGGTCCGGCCGCCATCGTGGAAGCGGATCTGAACTTTCCGCTTTATGATGGCGATTCCGAGGCGGCAGAGGGTATTCCATCCGCAGTGCAGGTGCTGGCCGATCAGATCGCTGCGGCGGACGCGGTGGTGATCTCCACGCCGGAATACAACAAGGGGCCTTCGGGCGTTCTCAAAAACGCGCTCGACTGGGTCAGCCGCACCGAGGGCAACCCTTGGGCGGACAAACCAGTGGCGGTAATGTCGGCAGCGGCGGGCCGGGCGGGCGGCGAGCAGGCTCAGGCGCTGCTGCGCGGCTTCCTGGTGCCCTTTCAACCTCGGCTGATCACCGGTCCGGGCGTGCACTTGGCGGGATCGAGCAAGGAATTCGATGAGGCCGGGCGGCTGACCAGCGAGCATTATGAGGGCACGCTCACCAAACTGATGCTGAAACTGCGCAGCGAACTGGACCGCTGAGCTTGCCTTGCCGGGGCGGCGGGATATGGTGGCGGCATGAGTTCTGACACTGCCGCCTCTGCTCCCGCTGCTGTTCCTGCGCAGCATCTGACCGACATGATGGATCCGGTCCGGGCCTCTGCCTTTCAGGCCGCGCTGGGACTGGAACCGGATATCTCTGCGGGCAGCGCGCTGCCCCCTTTCTTTCACCAGCTCTACTTTTGGACACCGCTGCCGCCAGAAGGGCTGGGACGGGACGGCCACCCGAAAGTCGGCGGTGCCGGGTTGATCCCGGATCTGGGCCTGCCGCGGCGGATGTGGGCCGGAGGACGGCTGCGGTTTGAGGCGCCCTTGCTGGCCGGGGTGACTGCAGAAAAGACGTCTGTGCAAGAGAAAGCAGAGTGCAAAACCGGCCGCACCGGGCCGCTGGGAGTGGTGACCCTGCGCCATGAGATCCGCCAGAAGGGGAGGCTGTGCCTCAGTGAATGGCATGATCTGGTGTACCGCGAGGACCCGGACCCGGCGGCACCGAAGCCGGTGCCGCCAGAGGCGCGCACGGATGAGACAGATGTGCGGGAGGTCTCTTTCAGCTCGACGTTGCTGTTCCGCTATTCGGCGTTGACTTTCAACGGGCATAGGATCCATTATGACCTCGACTATGCCCGCGATGTGGAAGGCTATGCCGGGCTGGTGGTGCACGGGCCGCTTCTGGCGCAGCAGCTGATGCTGCTGGCGGAAGAACTGATGGGGCCGCTGGCGGAGTTTTCCTTCCGGGCGACTTCTCCCTTGATGCATTTCGAAAGCGCTGATCTGTGCTGCAACGGCCAGGACCTGTGGGTGCGCGGGCCGGACGGGCGGCAATGCATGGGCGCCATGGCGGTGCCAAGAGGTTGAGGGGCGTGCTCCCGCGCCCCAAGCTGCCCGTGCCGGGCAGATTAGGAGCTTGGGCGT
>JBFOLS010000183.1:0-2422 GCA_040830225.1 Leisingera sp. | reverse complement strand
GGCTCAGGTCCTCGCGCTTCAGATAAATGTCGGCGCCGAAACGCTCGGACAGATGCACATTGCGTTGAAGCGGCGTGGGCGGAAACACATCGCGCATCGCCGCCTCGGCCTTGCGGGCCTGGGTCTTGAAATCGCTCATGGTTCCTTCAGTGGCGCAAGCCCGCCCCCATGGCAAGGGGCGGGGGACAAGCATACATAAGAATACCGGAAGTTAGATCGGCCGGTCTTCGACGTAGTGGCCGTATAGCGTGGTCAGAATACTAATGTTCAAGAGAGCAAGCGCAGCAGATAAAATGATTGATACACTAACGGATAGAGAAGGAGTGGCTGCCAATGAGTTGATAGTGAATTCGGCCACGTATTGAGCAGCAACTAAAATGGCCGCCAAACCTAGAATATCTCCAAATGAATTGCCCGTGTACCGCCAAACATCGCGCAGCCCCATGTCAACCCCAAGCGCTGCTGCAGGCAGTATCACCGAAAGTCTCAAAACCAGATATGTGACCAAGATTGCAATTGGCAGACTGATCACTTCCAGAACGACAGGCTCTGCACCACTGAGAGCCATTAGGACAAAGAGTACCACCAATAGTATGGGAAGCATCATGCAGAATAGTACCAGCAAAATCTGAAAGGATCGGCCAAAATAGGCCATGACCCTTTCGCTTCGCAGATGCGGGACCCAGCCTTGCGGCAATTCTTCAAGCAGCACAAATCTATGCCAAGCAACAACGCTCCACATTCCAATCAGTAGCGAGAGTAATACAACAAGAAACAGTGGCCCGCCTAAGCCTGAGCTTTCTTGTAGGGGGGTCATTACTCCCCATTGCAGGACATCCAACAGGCCTGTCACTTTCAAAAACATCCCGCAAACCGCCACGATTAGCAGAGTAGGTACCAAGAACACCCGTAGAAGATCGCCAAAGTTTCTCACCAGCATCCCCACGGAATGGCTGAACAGGGCCCAAGATTTCATGAAAATCCGCTCCAATCCGAATGACTTCTTTTGCTCGGACCTTAGTTGCGGCCGCCGCGCTGTGAAACCCCGGAAAACCTTGCCCTTCCGGGCAAAACCCGCTACGCCGCAGACGTTCTGACCTGAGAGGGAATTCCATGTCCGCGCCCAAAAAAGTTGTGCTCGCCTATTCCGGCGGCCTCGACACCTCGATCATCCTGAAATGGCTGCAGACCGAATACGGCTGCGAAGTTGTCACCTTCACCGCCGACCTCGGCCAGGGTGAAGAGCTGGAGCCCGCCCGCAAGAAAGCGGAAATGCTGGGCATCAAGCCGGAAAACATCTTCATCGAAGATGTGCGCGAGGAATTTGTCCGCGATTTCGTCTTCCCGATGTTCCGCGCCAATGCGGTTTACGAGGGCCTCTACCTGCTGGGCACCTCCATCGCCCGCCCGCTGATCTCCAAGCGCCTTGTTGAGATCGCCGAACAGACCGGCGCCGACGCCGTTTCGCATGGCGCCACCGGCAAGGGCAACGACCAGGTCCGTTTCGAACTGGCCGCCTATGCGCTGAACCCCGACATCAAGGTGATCGCGCCCTGGCGCGAGTGGGACCTGTCCTCGCGCACCAAACTGCTGGAGTTTGCCGAGGCGCATCAGATCCCGATCGCCAAGGACAAACGCGGCGAGGCGCCCTTCTCGGTCGACGCCAACCTGCTGCACACCTCCTCCGAAGGCAAAGTGCTGGAAGATCCGGCGGAAATGGCGCCCGACTATGTCTACCAGCGCACCGTGCACCCCGAGGACGCACCGGACACCCCGGAATACATCGAGATCACCTTTGAAAAAGGCGATCCGGTTGCCATCAACGGCGAGGCGATGTCGCCGGCAACCATCCTGACCGCGCTCAACGAATACGGCCGCAAGCACGGCATCGGCCGCCTTGACCTGGTCGAAGGCCGTTTTGTCGGCATGAAGTCCCGCGGCATCTACGAGACCCCGGGCGGCACCATCATGCTGGAAGCCCACCGCGGCATCGAGTCGATCACCATGGACCGCGGCGCGATGCATCTGAAGGACCAGCTGATGCCGCAATACGCCGAGTTGATCTACAACGGCTTCTGGTATTCGCCGGAGCGCGAGATGCTGCAGGCCGCGATTGACGCGAGCCAAACCCATGTCTCCGGCACCGTGCGCGTGAAACTCTACAAGGGCTCGGTGAACACCGTTGGCCGCTGGTCCGAGAACTCGCTCTACTCCGAAGCGCATGTGACCTTCGAAGAAGATGCCGGTGCCTACGACCAGAAAGACGCAGCAGGCTTCATTCAGCTGAACGCCCTGCGTCTCAAGCTGCTGGCCGCGCGCGCGCGCCGCGTCAAGAAATGAGTGAATACGACGACATAGACGGCGAATTCGAGGACGATTTCGCGGAAGAGCTGGATATGTTTGTCGAAGCTCAGGACACCGT
>JBFOLS010000182.1:0-6861 GCA_040830225.1 Leisingera sp. | reverse complement strand
CGGTCCATCAGTTCCAGCCTGTCGCGCAGCATGTCATAGCAGCCGATAAAGTCACGCCCCACCCCGATCGGCCAGCTGGCAGGCGTCACGTCGATCGCCAGGTTCTCCTGGATTTCGTCAATAATCTCAAAGGTGTCCCGGCTTTCACGGTCCATCTTGTTACAGAAGGTCAGGATCGGCAAGTCGCGCAGGCGGCAGACCTCGAACAGCTGCTGGGTCTGGTTTTCCACGCCCTTGGCGCCGTCGATCACCATCACCGCCGCATCTACCGCCGTCAGCGTCCGGTAGGTGTCCTCGGAGAAGTCCGAGTGGCCCGGCGTGTCCACCAGGTTGAAGCGGAAGCCGCTGAAATCAAAGGACATGGCCGATGCCGAGACCGAGATCCCGCGGTCTTTTTCCATCTGCATGAAGTCCGAGCGGGTGCGCCGCGCTTCGCCCTTGGCACGCACCTGTCCCGCCATCTGAATAGCGCCGCCGTAAAGCAGGAACTTTTCAGTCAGCGTGGTCTTGCCGGCATCCGGGTGCGAGATGATCGCAAAGGTCCGGCGGCGGGCAATTTCGGGCGGCAGTTCGGGGCGGTTTGTGACGGAATCCAGCATGAGCGCGCGTATAGCAGGAATGCTGAAAGAGGCAAGAAAAACAGGGGGCGGAACCTGTTTGGCCCCCGGCGCAAATGCGGTGCCGTTTGGCGGCGGTCTAACTCAGGATAGACGCCCAGCTTGCCGGGATTCACCTTGATAGGTGCTGGGGTCTCCATCTGTGCAGATTGATTTTGCACGCGGGGTTTGCCTAGATGGCCTATGCAAGGGGTTCGTACAAAGGGAAAGTTACCGGATGCTGCGACGCTTAATCCTGGCCTGTGCCGCTGTTCTTTGCCTCTGCAGTATGCAGGCTGATGCCGGAGAGCGGTACGCGCTGGTGGTTGGGAATTCGAACTATACCCACACGTCGCCGCTGGCCAATCCCGGCAATGATGCGCGTGTCATGTCTTCGGTTCTGACGGAAGCGGGATTTGAGGTCACGACATTGCTTGATGCCGACCTTGGCAGCATGAAGAAGGCGCTGCTGAAATTCGGCAGGCAGTTGCGCGGTGAAGGGGTCGATGCCGGCTTGTTTTATTATGCCGGGCATGGCGTCCAGCTGGACGGGGAAAATTACCTGGTGCCCGTCAGTGCCGCGATAACCAGCGAAGACGAGATCGACCTGGAGGCTGTCAATGTGAACAGCTTCCTGCGGGTCATGAACTCCTCCAACGCGGATATCAACATCATCATTCTGGACGCCTGCCGCAACAACCCCTTCACCGGATCGTCACGGTCGGCGGCCAGGGGGCTTGCACCGGTGGATGCACCCAAAGGAACCATCATTGCCTATGCAACGGCCCCAGGGGACGTGGCTTTGGATGGCAGCGGGGTAAACTCGCCCTACACCTCTGCTCTTGCCCGGGCGATTTCCTCCGGCCGGGGGCGCACGATCGAAGCTGTTTTCAAGGCTGCCCGCAGCGAAGTCCTGGCCGTCACCCAGGAAAGGCAAGTTCCCTGGGAAACCAGTTCTATCACGGGTGATTTCTATTTCAGTTCCCAGCCCGCCGCCGCTGCACAGCCTGCGGTGGGGCCCGGCACCCCCGCTGCGGCAGCGCCGTCACCTAAGGACATCGAGCGCAAATACGCGCTGGCGGAAAGGATCAACACACGGGGCGCATGGCAAGCCTTCATCGACGCACACAGGGATCAGCCGGACAGTTTCTATGTTGCCTTGGCGCTTGAGGCGCTGGCCGCGCTTGAGGCTGAAGCTGCGCGTGTTCAACGGCATTTGCCGCTGCCGGGGGTGCCGATGGCAGCTTGCCACCGGGGATACTTTGGCAGGGTTCCGGGTGAGCTTTGCGTGTCTTCCGAGCTGCCGGATCAGGGGCAGAATTCATACACCGGCGACATGATGTTCGACGGGCTTCTGCGGACTGCCTGGATCGAAGGCAGGCCGGATGACGGGATCGGGGAGGTTCTGCAGTTCTCTTTTGGCGGGCCGGTTAACATCAGCCGGATACTGGTCGCCAACGGCTATGGGAAGAGCTGGAAAATCTTCACGAGAAACAGCCGTGTCCGGTCTTTTGATGTGATGGCTTCCAATGGCTTCCGGGCCAGGGTGCAGTTGGAGGACAGAAGCGAAGCGCAGGTTTTGCAGCTTCCGGCACTGGGGGAAGTGTCCTGGATCACTCTTACTGTCACCGGCATCTATCCCGGGACAAAATACCGGGATACCGCAATAAGCGAAGTACAGCTGCAGTGATTGCCGGCGCAGCGTTCACTCGGGAAGGGCAACGGCGGCCTTAGTTGCTTGCCACCTGCAGCCCGGCGGCGCGGCTGACGGCTTGGGTGAAGGCGTCTCCGGCTGCGGTTGGGGTCAGGTCGTCGCGCAGCAGGTTGATCTCAGGCGTGCGGCCCTGCCAGGGGTAGGGGTTGGCGGCGAACCAGGCGTGGCGTTCAACAAACGGCAGCCGTTCCATCATCGCAATCGCCTTGCGGGCAAAGGCCGCGTTCCAGGCGTGGCTGGCGGCGCCGGGACGGTTCCAGTCGATATGGGCGAACTCGGTTACCCAGACGGGGCGGCGGTATTCACGGTGGACGGCGCGCAGCCAGCGTTCAAACTCCGCCACATTGCCATTGGTCGAATAATAGTGGACGGCGATGAAATCGACGCGGAGGCCCTTGGCGTCGGCCTGATCCATGAAGCGATGCAGCCAGGAGCCGGACCCCAGGGTGCCGGATTGGGTTGTGGCCGGGCTGCCGAGGCGCAGCCCGTGGCGTTCGAGCTTGGGCCAAAGCTTGATGGCTTGCTCTACGCTCATCCCGGCCTGATGGCTGCCGCTGCTGGCGTCAGGTTCGTTAAAGCCAAGCAGCGCGGTGACACGGCCGTCTGAGCGGATGCGCTTGTTCACGTCACGGGCGCTGTGGATCATCGGCACGAACTCGACCGCACGGCTCTCGCGGCCCTTGTGATACATTTGATCCGGGCGCCAGTTGTAGTACCAGCCGAGGCCGGGAGTGTCCTCGATCCAGGTGAGAATGGTGTAGCTGGAGTTTTCCCAAGCGCCGACGCCGGCCTTCTGCGCAGCGGCGGGCCATGCCAGAAGCATCAGCCCCAAGGTGAGGAAAAGGTGCCTGATCATGCTGCTCTCGTTGTTTTTTCGGGAGCATAGCGGGATCTGGTAGGGAAGTCAGTGTCTAACCACAAGATATGGGTGCGGGCGGCAGGGAATTGCCTATCGCTGCCTAACCATTTGGAGGCAAAGGGAAACGGAAAGCGGCGCGTGCGCTGATCAGCGCAGCGACGCCCGCTTCAAGAGCCTAACCGCATCCGGCCGGTCCAGCAGGGCGCGGTTTACATCCAGCCCGTGGGCGCCGTTTTTATGCGAGGCGGGCAGGGCGCCGGGTCGGGCGGTCCAGAAATCCTCGGGCAGGGCCGGGCGGGTGACCGGGTCGAGAAAGGTGCTCTCGGCGGCAATCCCCTCGGCGTAGATGATGTGGTGCCGGTCAAACAGGATCTGGAAGTAATCGGCAAAACCGCCGTCCAGCACCACCACGCTGTCACCATTCACCAGATCACGGGCGCGGACCAGGATCTCGGGCGCTCCGGCTCCGATTTCATCACTGCGCTGGTAGACCATCAACCGGTGCGACGGGCTGACAATCAGGTCGCTAGCGTTGTTCAAGGCCCCCTTGCGGATCAGGATCGGGGCGAGGTCGCCGACGGCGCGCAGGGTTGTCTGGCCGACCCAGCGCACCTCCTGGATGCCGTCGTCGCGGGTCAGGACCCGGTCGCCTGCGCGCATCTCCTCGATCGGACGCTGCTCACCGGTTGCCAGCGTTATGCGGGTGCCGCGGGTGAAGGAGACGCAGGCAGACTGCGCCAGCTTGCGGCGCGCGGGTTCGCGTTCCGCCTTGACCAGGGTGTAGGGCATTTGCGGCTGCAAAGGCGCCAGCGGCACCAGAAAGATAGCGGCAATCATGCCGTCGGCGTCCACCTCCACCATCACCAGGGTTTCTGTATTGGGGCCGCTGTCAGGCATCAGGGTAAGGAGGCAATCCAGGTGCAGCGCGGCGCCGGGTGTGCCGAGCGCCGTGTTGTCCGCGATGCTGAAGCTGCCGTCGTGATGGGCTGCTATGCCCAGCCGCTGCGGCGCATCGGCCAAGGCCAGCATATAGATGTCGTCAAGCACCAGGTCTTCGAGCACGCCCAGGGGATCGCCCATATTGGCGCCGTATTCGACGAGGAACTGTTCAGCCTTGAAGGCTTGGACGGAGGCGTGGCTGGCAGTCAATGTCTGTCCCATGGGCGGCCGGTATTCGAATCCTAATGTGGGCGCGCAGGGCGGCCCGTCCAATAGATTTGCCGCCGGAATGTGGCGGAAAGGGGGAGGGAAGGCGCTGATTTTCCGGCAGCTTCACGGTTGAGCCGGGAGTTCAGGGGGCTGGCCATCCGCGCCCGGGCGGTGCAAGCTCCGCGCAAACGGAGAAGATTCCCGAGGGAGGGCTACAATGGATCTGGGTATTTCGGGCAAGCGCGCGCTGGTCTGCGCCAGCAGCAAGGGGCTGGGTCTGGGCTGCGCCGAGGCGCTGGCAGAGGCGGGTGTGAACCTGGTGATGAATGCCCGCGGAGCGGAGGCGCTGGAGGCGTCGGCGCAGGCAATCCGCGACCAGTACGGTGTGGATGTGGTGACCGTGGCCGCGGATGTGACCACGCCGGAAGGGCAGAAGCAGGTGCTCGATGCGGCGCAGGGTGTGGACATCCTGGTCACCAACGCAGGCGGACCGCCGCCGGGCATGTGGACCGACTGGGACCGCGAGGACTTCATCAGCGCGCTGGATGCCAACATGCTGACCCCGATTGCGCTGATCAAGGCGCTGGTGCCCGGCATGATCGAGCGCGGCTGGGGCCGGGTGGTCAACATCACCTCGGTCTCCGTCAAATCGCCGATCCCGGTTCTGGGCCTGTCGAATGCGGCACGCGCGGGCCTCACCGGCTATGTCGCTGGCACCGCGCGGCAGGTGGCGGGCCAGGGTGTGATCATCAACAACCTGCAGCCGGGCATCCACGCAACCGACCGTGCCGTGTCGCTGGACGGCGGCGCGGCCAAGGCGCAGGGCATCACGCCCGAGGAAGCCAAGGCGCAGCGCTGCGCCACCATTCCGGCGGGCCGTTACGGCACACGGGCTGAGTTCGGCGCCACTTGCGCCTTCATGTGCTCCCAGCACGCAGGCTTCATGGTCGGGCAGAATATTCTGCTGGACGGCGGTGCCACCAATACCACGATGTAAGGGGCTGACATGGCTTCGGGATTTTCCCTGAAAGACCAGCTGTTCAACCGCGACAAGGTCCGCTATCTGGCGGGCCTTTTTTCAGCGGCTGAGGCTGGGTTCGATGCAGAGGCTTTTGAAGCCCAGGTGATGGCGGATCTGCCTGCGCTGGAGCTGAAACAGCGGATCACGTTGATTGCGGAGGTTCTGGCGGGCCATCTGCCGGAGGCTCTGCCGGAAGCCGCGCCCATCCTGCTGAAGGCACTGCCGCCGCCGCTCGACCCGGGCAAGACAGATGATGATTTCGGCGACTTCATCTTCGCGCCTGTGGGCGAGTATGTCGCCGCACGGGGTGTTGAGGCGCATCGCGATCTGTCGCTGGACCTGCTGGAGGAGATCACCCAGCGGTTTTCGATGGAATGGGCGATCCGCCCGTTCCTGAACCGCTGGCCCGCGGAAGTGCTGGCGCGGATGCAGGATTGGGCGGGGCACCCCAGCTACCATGTGCGCCGCTTGGTAAGCGAGGGCACCCGTCCGCGGCTGCCCTGGGGCGAGGCGGTTGGCCTGGACCTGGCGGAACCGCTGCCGCTGCTGGACAGTTTGCACAGTGATGGCACCCGTTATGTTACCCGCTCGATTGCCAACCATCTGAACGACATCGCCAAAAAGAACCCTGACCTTGTGATGGATCAGTTGGAAAGCTGGCATGCGGCCGGGCAGCAGCAGCGCAAGGAACTGGACTGGATGACCTCCCATGCCTTGCGCGGGCTGGTGAAGGCCGGGCATCCGCGGGCGATGGCGATGCTGGGCTTTGATCCGGAACTTGCACTGGAAGCGAGGATCGAAGTTCCGGACAGTATTCGCATTGGCGGAGCCCTGGATGTCTCCTGCCGCTTGGAAGGCGCTGCGGGTGCGCCGGTGCTGGTGGATTACATCCTGCATTTTCAGCGCCCTGCGGGGAAGACCTCGGCCAAGGTGTTCAAGCTGAAACAGGCGAAACTCACCGGCGGCCGGCTGGAGCTGGGCAAGAAGCACAAGCTGAAGGGCGATGCCACCACCTTTAAGCTGGTGCCGGGGCCGCACCGGATCGAGCTGATGGTGAACGGCAAAGTGCGCGCCGAGGCGGCGTTTGACCTGCTGCCGGAGGCCTGAGGCTTTCTCGCGTCTTTGATATTCTGTTCTGCCTGGCCGGCGGGCCGGGCAGTGCCCTGATTGCACGCGCTATCACAGTTGCGTCAGATCGCCCGCCTCCTAGATTGCTGCACTCTTTGCCCGCCGCTATCCCCTTTGCCTGAAACCACAGGAAAGGCGGCCCTCATGAAACATGAAAACGTGCAGAACTACTACGGCGAGGTGCTGCAGGGCAGTGACGACCTCCAGACCAACGCCTGCTGCACGCCGGACGACATGCCGGATCATGTGAAGGCGGTCTTGTCGAAAATCCATGACGAGGTGCTGACCCGCTATTACGGCTGCGGCTTGATCGCGCCGGAAGCGCTGGAAGGCGCGCGCATCCTCGACCTGGGCTGCGGTGCTGGCCGCGATGTCTATGCGCTGTCGGCGCTGG
>JBFOLS010000181.1:0-2433 GCA_040830225.1 Leisingera sp. | reverse complement strand
GCTGGCCGCATTGGGGTAACAGCGCCGAGGCTGCCTGCGTGAGAGACGAAAAAATTCCGCTGCCAGCGTAATTTTTCTGCTGCCCCCTGCGCCTTGCCGCGCCGGAAGGGCTGGGCGTAAAGTTGCGGTGCAACTGGAATGAAAGGCTGTCCCGGACCATGACCCGGCTACTCTCCGCCCTCCTGCTGACCTGTGTTACGGTGCTGGCCGCCCTGCGACCCGCAAGCACGGCTGCCGAAACCTGGGTGATGGGCGCGATGGAGGATTTTGCCCCTTTCAACTACATGGACAACGGCACCTTCACCGGCATCGACGTGCAGATCATGGACGAGGCCGCCGCCTTGATCGGCGTCACGCTGGACCACCACCCGGTGCCCTGGAAACGGATGCTGCTGGATTTTGAGGGCGGCAAGTTCGACGGTGTCTTCCAGCTCACCCCGACCACCGCCCGGTTCGAGAAATGGCATTTGGCCGGCCCGCTGCGCACCACTCGCTCGGTTTACGTGACCCGCGCCGACAGCCCGCTGCAGGACATCCGTTCGCCTGCTGATCTGGAAGGACTGGTGGTCGGCCTGGTTGCGGGCTTCACCTATGAAGAGAGCTTTGACAGCGATCCCGCCATCCGGCGCGAAATGTCACAGGACGATTTCAACAATATCCGCAAACTTCTTCTGGGCCGGTCTGACGTGATTGTCGGCGGCTATGCCACTCTCGCCTATACCGCCCGCCAGCTGAATGCCTGGGAAAAGCTACGCGTGCTGCCGACCCCGATGGTGGAGCTTGGCCGTTTCGCCGCCTTTCCGCGCACCCCGGAAGGCGCCGAAAAGGCGCAGCGCTTGCAGCAGGCCCTGGACCAGATGCAGGCAAACGGCCGCATACAGGAGATTATGCGCACCGCCTTGAACAGGTGAGCAGGCACTGATGAAGCGGTTTTCCTTTCAGAAAATGGGTATAACTCCCAAGATTGCCCTCGCCGCGGCAGCGCTTGGGGTGCTCTCGGGACTGATCCTCGGCGTCATTACCTTGGTTCTGGAAAGCAGTCAGCGGGTGGAGACTGCGCGGCTCAACGCCGACCGGGTGGTGCGCGCCACCTTGCCTCGGACCGAGGTTGCCTATTGGGAAGTTGATGTGCCGGATGTGGGCGCAATCCTAGCCGGGCTGCTGGCCGACCCGGTGATCACCAAGGTCTGGATCGAGGATCCGCTGCTGACGGACGCGCTGCGGAAAAGTACTGGCCTGGGCGACCTGTCATCGGCGGACCCGCCACCTGCCAGCCCGCCGCTGACCGCTCGTCTCCTCGGCATGCCCGGCAACGAAGCCGAAACCCATCGCTACCCGCTCCTCAGCCCGCGCGACGGCTCCGAGATCGGTCAGTTGAACGTGGGCTTCTCGTTCCGAGACGTGCAAGTGGAAATGGTGGCACGCGGCTTTGTGGTTTTGGGCTCTAGCATCCTCCAGACCCTGCTTGTGACCACTGTCATTTTCCTGGCAATCCAACTGACAGTGATCCGCCCGATTGCCCGACTGCAATCTGCCGCTCTTCGGGTGCGCGACGGGCACCGGTTCGAGCTCAAAGGCCGTGACCGCAAGCTGTTCGATGTTAATCGCCGGGACGAGATTTCCCGCTTGGCCCGTGCTTTTAAGCGCACGGTGGGCGAGCTGGAGCAAAGCCGCGACAACCTGCAAGGCCTAGTCGACGAACGCACCCGCGAGCTGGTCACTGCCCGCAACGAGGCGGTCGAGGCCTCACAGGCGAAATCGACCTTTCTTGCGAACATGAGCCACGAACTCAGAACCCCGATGAATGCCATCATCGGGTTGTCGGAAATCCTGCTCCGCGCCGGTTACACGGACCAGACCCGCCGCCACCTGACTGACATGCGCGCCGCGGCTGCGCATTTGTCGCAGAACATCGACTCGGTGCTGGACCTTTCCAAGATCGAGGCGGGTGAGCTGAGGCTGGAACAGGTCTGGTTTCCGCTCGATGAGTTCCTGGACACGGTGATGATCCAGACCCGGGCTTTGATGCAGGACAAGCCGGTCCGGCTCCGCTGGGACTACGCCCCCAGCCTGCCAGTCGAAATCTGTGCCGATCCGCTGCGTCTCAGGCAAATAATCATGAACTTCGCTTCCAACGCGGTGAAATTCACCAGCCGGGGCGAGATCCGCCTAGAGGCCAGCAGTGCCGCGGGACGCGATGGCACAACCCGCCTGACGCTGCGGATCCGTGATACTGGCATCGGCATTTCCGCAGCCCAGCTGGAAGAGATATTCAAGCCCTTCGGCCAGGCTGACAACTCCACCACCCGGCAGTACGGCGGCACTGGGCTCGGCCTGTCTATCGCCCACCGCTTGGCTCAGCAAATGGGCGGGCACGTGGAGGTGGACAGCACCAAGGGCGACGGATCCTGTTTCTCCCTGCAGATCATTGTG
>JBFOLS010000180.1:0-3849 GCA_040830225.1 Leisingera sp. | reverse complement strand
GGTCGGCGCTCAGGCCGGGGCGCAGCCGGTAAAGCGCCACTGGCCGCCCGGCGGCCAGCACTGCACCAGCTTCCGAGCCGCAATGCCAGGCCGGCAGCAGCACCCTGGCACCTTCGGCGAGTCCCAGCGCCCGCAGCCCTTCGCGGATGGCAAAGCGGCCGTTGCGGGTCAGATGGGTATTGGCATGGCCGAAGGGAAAGGGCAGGGCAGCCTGCGGCATCCGCAGCTGCAGCGGCGGCGATTTCCGGATCAGGACTGCAGCGCTCATGCGGTGCCCCGGCCGGCCGCCTTGCGCAGGGCGCTGCGGACACGCTCCATTTCAGGCACTTTCAGCACGGCAGCCACCGCCGCAAAGGCCAAGGCGCCGCCCAATGCCGACACGGCAGCAACCGACAGCATCTCCAGCCGCCCGGCCATCTCGCGCGCCATGGCTGCCTGCAACAGCCAGATTACCGCCGCTGCCGCCGCTGCGGCCACTGCCATGGCGGCAAACGGTCCCGCCTCGCGCAGCCGCACCGGTGCGCCAAAGGCCTGCACCAGCCGGAGGTAGAAGATCAGCAGCATCACCGTGATTGCGCAGAGCGAGGCAAAAGGCACGGCCAGCACGCCGTAAACAGGCAGCAGCAGCCAGTTCAATGACAGCCGCACAGCCAGCGCTGCCGCGATGCTGGTGGCGACAATCTTCAGATGCGGCACGCCGGGATCGGCAAACAGCGCCGAGGCCAGAGTGCCCACCAGCGCGTTCACCACCAGCAGCGGCGCCAGCAGGGCGATGATGCTGGCGGTCTGCTGCACGGCCCAGGGCTCAAACGCCCCATGGCCCAGCAGCACCGAGACCGCTGGCCGGTTCAGCATGAACAGCACGACGGCCGCAGGCATCACAAACAGCAGCGTTGCCCGCATGGCGTCCTGCATGCTCTTGCGGAAGGCCTCCTGGCGGCCGCGGGCCAGATGGCTCGCGAATTCGGTGTAATAGACGATGATGACGCTGCTGGTCACCACGCCTGGTGCCATGTTGGTCATCCGCTGAGCGAACTCCAGCGTGGCGACACTGCCCGCCCCGGTGAGCGAGGCCATTGCCATGTCGATCCAGCCCGCCCCGAACAGGTGGAACTGAGCCAGCAGCATAGCCCAGACCCGGCTGCGCGAGTAAGGCAGCTGGCTGCTGCTGTTCTTGCGGTCCGGATCCGGCTGCCAGTTTTGTGCTTGCCAATCCTGGGCCAGCGCGCGGCGGATGCAGATACCGAAGAACACCGCCATCACCACGGTGCCCGCGGCAATTGCCAGTGCCACCGCGCCCAGCCCGAATGCAAAGACCGGCACCAGCGCCAGCGTCACCGCTGCGCAGGCCCGAGGCAATAGCCGTGCGATCACCGGCAGCCGGAACATCCGAAGCGCGTTCAGTACCGCGCCCGACAGGGCGGTGGCGGCCGACAGCGGCAGCACCGCCAGCAGGACCCGCAGATAAACCGTGGCGCTGCCATGCTGTTCGGCACTGAAACCCGGCGCCAGCAAGCGGGTGATGGCCGGGGCAAAAACAAAAGCGGCGGCGCAGAGCACCGCCGCCGCCAGCAGAATCTGCCAGCTGCGTTTGCGCAGGTGGCGGGCCAGCACCTCCAGCCCTTGGGTCTCGGCCATCCGCACCAGCGGCGGCACCTGCAGGAACTGGAATGTCCGTTCCACTGCGGCAGCAATATTTGAGACGACACGGCGGGCCAGGAAAAACGCGTCCGAAGCCGGTCCGGCACCAAAAAGATTGGCAATTGCCAGCGCAATGACCAGGCTCAGCCCCATGCCAACGGATTTCCATAATGTTACTGAAATAATATTGCGCAAGGTCCCGTTCTGTTTCATGCGCAGCGCTTTCCGGCGTTCTGAGAATTCCGTATCAGCGATTCAGATTAGCGCCCTTCTGCGGCCCGGCCATCAAAATGCTTCTTTTTTTTCTGCAGAGCTTTCCTTAGGGCGAACCAAATGGATGGCAACTTTTTAATACTGTTTCTTTTCAAATTGTTAATCAGGGTTAAGCCCTTTGGCGTATGCCGCTTGGCCAATTGACTCGAATCACCCCCTTTCGTTCCATTGAATGCGGGGGACGACGCAACTTTCACCGTGCGATTTGAGAGAGCACGGTGATTAAGCTTGCGGAACAAATCGCAAACACTGGGAATTGTACAGGGGGATACAATGAACCGGGTTTTTGTCCGCGGCACAGCTGGGCAGGCTGATGGCGTGAAAGCCGTAAACGGCGAACAAACTTTGTCCTCCCCGCCCGTGTTGCGGAAGAGGGCAAAGGGCAGAGAAAAACCGGATACCATGGGTTCCAGGGTCCGGCCCAGCACCGCTGCATCGCGGGGATTGCTGAGCGGCGCCGAGCTGCGCACCGGCTACGCACCGGCAAACCCGCGGCTTGATGCCGCCATCAACCGCGGCTTGGCGCTGCTTCTTCTGCCGCTGGTCAGCCCGCTGATGCTGCTGATCATTCTGCTGCAAAAGGTGCTGGTGCGCGGTCCGGTGTTCTACGCCGGCCGCCGCCTTGGCAAGGACCGCAAGGAGTTCCGGATTCTCAAATTCCGCACCCTCAGCTTCAAGGCAGGAACCGTTACCCGCGACCGGACCCTGCCGCGCCGCTCAATGACGGAAACCCGCATCGGCGTCTACCTGCGCCGGTCGCGGCTGGACGAGCTGCCGCAGCTGATCAACATTCTGCGCGGCGACATGGTGTTCTTCGGGCCGCGCCCGATCCGGCCGGAAATCGAGGATCTCTACCGCAAGGAAGTGCCCGGCTACGAGGAGCGTTTCCGTATCCGTCCCGGGCTGGTCGGCTTTGCCCAGGCGCTGATGACCCATGAAACGCCAAAGGCCTTGCGGGCCCGGTTCAACCGCATGTGCTGCCGTACTCAAATCCGCTACGGCGCTGCCTTCGGCTTCCTGGCCTATGTCGGGGTCTGCGTGCTGAGCAAATCCCTGCGCCTTGCGGTCTCTGGAGTGACCAGCCAGTTCCGGCCGTTGTCAGAACACAGATGGCTGCGCACCGGATTCAACTGCCCGCCTGACAGCCGGGTAGAGCTTGACGAAGGCAATGACACCCACATCGGTGCCATCTGCGGTATCTCAGATGAGGTGTTGCAGTTTGTTTCGACCCGCCCCTTTCCGCAGGGAGAGCACTTTGTGATGCTGTCCCGCAGGCGCAAGTCCGGCCGGGTCTGCCGTCTGAAGGTGCGCGCCAGGATTGAACACAGCGAGCCGGTCGGCATCGGCCAGAGCGGTTTTGCCAATTTCGCCACCTATTCCACCACTTCTACCGCGTCCCGGCATTTCATCGAGAGGTACCTGCTGCAGTCTTCGGTGATTTCCTCATGATCCGGCGCGGGCGACAGCGGGGGGCAGTCGCCCGCGCGGGAATACCGGGGGGAGGCAGGCCATGACAGCGCATTACCGGCAGTTGCTGAACTATTACCGGGGGCTCATCGCCTTTACCTTTCTGATCCTGGTCGGCGGCACCGCGGCGCTCAGCACCTTCTTCCTGTTTGTCGCGCCGCTATACACCAGCTCAGCTAAGGTCTCGTTGCTGCCGACCCAGACTGAGCTTGCCTACAGCCAGACCTTTGTGCGCTCCACCACTTTCAACCCTGCCAACCTGCTGACCCAAACCCATGTGGAATATCTGCTCAGCCGCGAGATTGCCGCCAAGACAGTGGACCGGCTGAGACGCGAATTGCCGTCCGGAGGGCAGCCGGCCGGTACCGCAGAACCGGATGCCGCCCTCAGCCTAAAGGATCAGATTGCCCAGCGCTTCCACAGTTTCCGGCGTAATTTCCGGCGCATTTACAACACGTTGAACTCGGG
>JBFOLS010000179.1:0-3348 GCA_040830225.1 Leisingera sp. | reverse complement strand
CTGACCGAGCCGAACTTGGCCGAGACCAGCACTGTTTCGAATGACCAGTACAGCGCCACCAGGGCGACCACGAACATCACCAGATCACCGAAGATATAAATCAGTGCCTTAGGGCGCGGCCCGAGATAATGCATGATCACGTCGATCCGGATATGAGCGCGTTCCTTGACCGCTGCTGCGGCGCCGATCCAGGCCAGATAGATGAAGGAATACCGGACGATTTCCTCGCCCCAGATCGAGGAGAAAGCAAACAGCTCGCGCCGGATCACCTCGATTGCCATTGTGATGACCAGCATCGTGTAGAACACTAGAAGCAGCCAGCGCTCTGCGTTCTTGTCGATAGTTCGCAGGATGTTCATTGCCATTCCCGGTGTTCAGGCACACCTCCGCAGCCAGCCCAGCGGGCTGTTGCGAAGGCGGCTGTTGAAAAGTAGGGCGGGCGCCGTGCGGGGGCGCCTCTGCCCGGAGCTGATCAGGCGTCGTGGACGTAGTATTTGCCTTGCGTGCCTGCGGCTTCTTCCAGCTTGGCAAAGTTGTCCATGGAACCTGCAAGCTCGGTTTTGAAGGTGTCCCATTCGCTGCGCTGGTAACCTCCAGCTTCCTTCCACTCGCCCAACTGGTCGCCATTGAGGGCATGGAATTGAACACCCGCCTTGGCCAGTTCAGCCATTGCATAGGCGCGGGCCGAAGGCACTTTGGCGAGGTTCTGATGCGCAGTCAGCTCCGCCCCCCACATGACCCCTTCCTGCACATCGCCGGGCAGCGAGTTGAACCATTCCAGATTACAGGAATAGACTTGGCTGTCCGGCACTGCCTGGGTGAATGTCACATGGCTCAGGATGTCCTTGAAGCCGAAGACATAGAGCGCCCCGACAGAGGGATCGAGCGCATCCGCCACACCCTGTTTGATTGCCGAAGGCGTCTCGCCCCAGGCAACCGGCGTCGGATTGGCGCCGACCATGCGGTAGTATTGCTGCAGCATCTTGGATCCGGGCACGCGGAACTTCACGCCCGCCATATCACCTGGCGACATTACAGCGTTGCCGCCCTTGCGCACCGCCACCACACGGGGGTCGATGTTCACGTAAAACAGCGCCTTGAACCCGTTGGCCTCCACTTTGGGGTGCACTTCGGCCTTCCAGAAATCCGAGTTTACCAAGTTGGTGAACCGCTGATTGGAGCCGCAGAGATAGGGCATGTTGATCAGGTCGACGGTGGAGGCAAAGGGCGCGAAATTCGACAGCGAATGCTGCGCCGCCTGAATGGTGCCGCCTTGCACCTTCTGCACCAGCGCGCCGCCGGCGCCCAACTGGCCGCCCGGGGCCAGCTTGACGTAGATCTTGCCGTTGGTGGCGTTCTGGATGTTCTCCTTCAGATCCAGCTGCATGATCGGATAGCTGCGCGACGCGCCCAGCACATAGGCCGTAGCAACGGTCATGATGTGCTCTGCCGCGCGCTCGCGCTCTTTCTCTTCCTTGGCGGTTTGCGCTGCCGCCTCGGACGACCACAGCACGCCGCCGGCGCCGGCCACCAGTGCAGCGGTGAAAGAGCCGGTTGAGGCCAGTTTCAGAAAATTCCGGCGCTCAGCAGATTTGAGGCCATCCTTACCATTCGTCATTGTCTTCCTCCCTTATGATCCGTCAGCTGCCGTTGTTGTTCTTGTGGTCAGCTTCGCGCTTGAGAATGGCCGCCACGAACAGGATCGAAGCGGCAAACAGAACCAGCATTTCTCCGACATCGCCAAGAAACCCGCCGCCGCCAAAGGCGCCCAAAGCGACATTGGCAAAAAACGCGGCAAAGACGGCGGCGGCAGTCCAAAGGAACATCGTAAAACCCCGGTTTCTAATCCCAAACCCATTTGTAAGCGCTTACATCGATAATGCAAGCGTTTACATGCGTGGATGGCAAGCGCGGCTTTTTGTGATATGACGGTGGCCAAAGCAATGGCAGGCAAGGCATGGGAAAAACCCGTTCAGCTCCGACACTTAACGATGTTGCAAAAGCGGCAGGCGTTTCGACGGCCACGGTTTCGCGGTGCCTTAATTCGCCTGAAAGGGTGATCGAGACGACCCGTCAGCGAGTCATGCAGGCAGTCGAATCGCTTGGCTATACTCCGAATTTCGCAGCCCGTGTGATGGCGGCGAATCGCAGTTTCACCATCGGCGCCATTATTCCAACCATGGACAATGCGATCTTTGCCCGCGGACTGCAGGAGTTCCAAGACCAGCTTCGTGAGAGCGGCTATACGCTCCTGGTGTCCAGTTCAGCCTATGACCCGGAAGTGGAGCGCGAACAGATCCGCACGCTTATAGCCCGCGGGGCCGATGGGCTGCTGCTCATCGGGTACGAGCGTGACGCGGAAATCTACGATTATCTGGAGCAGCATCAGGTGCCTTCACTGGTTGCCTGGTCCTACGACCCTGAAGCGCAGCGGCCGTCCGTCGGTTTCAGCAATACGGATGCTATGGGTGAACTGGCGCGGAGCGTGATTTCAGCCGGCCACCGGCGGATCGCCATGATCTCGGGTAAGACGCAGGGCAATGACCGGGCGCAAAGCCGGGTCGAGGGCGTCAGGGGGGCAATGGCGGAGTGCGGGCTCGACGCTGGCGCTTTGTCGCTGATCGAAACGGCTTATGAAATAGATAAGGGTGCTGAGGCTTTCCGGCAGCTAATGGACCTTACGCCCAGGCCAACGGTGGTGATGTGCGGTAACGATGTGCTGGCAGCCGGGGCTCTGCGCGAGTCGCAACAACTTGGGATTAAAGTGCCTGAGCAAGTTTCGGTAACGGGGTTCGATGACATCGAGTTGGCAGAGATTGTCAGCCCAGCTTTGACCACCGTTCATGTTCCCCACCGTGAAATGGGACGCAAGGCAGCGCACGAACTTATTGCTATGGTCGAAGGCAAATCGGACGGCCGGTCGATCTGTATAAGCACCAGGCTTGTAACCCGCCGCTCCTTGGCAGAGCCGCCTGATAGTGCATAGCGAAATTCTCAGCGGATAGCTGAAGCAGCTGAAGCGGACATTTTGCAATACTTTTCATGGTATTAGTGTGTGTTGATGTCCGCAGTGGCGAGCGACGTCTGCGGATAGGGCCGGGGAGGCTTAATCCTTCAGATAAATGGAAGGCCAGGGGTGTATTTAATAAATAAAACTTACCAATTGCGGTATACAAGTGAATTCAATTGAATGAAGGAGCAGGCCCCAATAGCCGTACACATATCAACCGCAGCCACGCAAAAGGGGCGTGACCATGATTGGACGGCATGAAAAAATCAAGGCAGTTCTTGCCGTTAGCGGAGCGGAATGCCCGATCATGGGCACTGGCGCTATCCGTCAGCGCCTGG
>JBFOLS010000178.1:0-3596 GCA_040830225.1 Leisingera sp. | reverse complement strand
TCGGTCACCATCGCCCCGTGCAGATCCAGATAGATGCCGTCCAGCGGTCCTGCTGAATGCACACCGTCTAAGATCTTTGCGCAGATGGTTTCAAAGGCGTCATCGGTGACATGCGCAGAAGGCTCGGCAGCGCACCATAGGATGGGCACAAGCTCCATCCCGGCATCTTCCGCTGCCTTGGCAAAGCCGGCGATGGGCAGATTCATGCCGCGGGTCTCGGCAATCACCTCACCACCATGCAGTATGGCGGGCCAGGAATCCGCCATTTCGAACTCCGCCAGCCCGGCCTTGGTGGTGCCGAAGCAGTTGGTTTCATGCTGAAAACCTGCAATGGCGATCCGCGGTTTGAAGTGCATGGCCGTCACTGCTCCTGCGCCCAGACAACTTGTCCGCGGCGGATGGTCCGGGTAACTTTGGTGGTCTCAATACTGTCCGGGTCATCCAGCGGGTTACGGTTCAGCACCGCGAGATCCGCCAGCTTTCCGGGCTCGATGGAGCCGCGGATGTCCTCCTGAAACACCTGCCAAGCTGCATCGATGGTCTGTGCACGCAAGGCCGACAAAGCGCTGATCCGCTGTGCATCGCCCAGGCGGCGGCCGTTGGCCGTGATCCGGTTCACTGCGCAGTGGGCCAAGTGAATGGGCCGCGTCGGTGTCACCGAGGCGTCGTTGTGGATGGTGTAGCGCACGCCAAATCGCTCGGCCGAGGCGCAGGGGGAAATCCTCTCGGCCCGCTCCGGGCCAAGGAAGGTGTCGTAGTGGCGGTCGCCCCAGAAATGCACATGTGCCGGGAAGAAGCTGACAGTGATCCCCAGCTTGGCCATCTGCTGCAGCTGATCATCGCGCAGGGCCTGGCCGTGGATAATGGTGTGACGGTGATCGGCGCGGGGATTGGCCTCCAGCGCCGCTGCCACCGCGTCGACGAACATCTGCGCCCCGGAGTCGCCGTTGCAGTGGCAATGGATCTGATAGCCAAGGTCGTGCAGCTTCTTGACCTGAAAGCGATGTTGCTCTTCGCTTTCGTAGGACATGCCGCAGGGATGATCCGGGTCGACCGGTTTGTGATAAGGCGCGCTTAGGAAAGCGGTCTGCAGTTGAAAGGCCCCGTCAGTGAACAGTTTGCGCGGGCCCAGGGTGAAATGCGGGTTGCCAGGCCAATCCAGAGGGTTGGGACCATCTGTCAGCGCAGGCTCCAGCTCGCCGATGGGCAGCAGCATCAGGTCATAGCCCGGGTCCTCGTCTGCTGGCAGCGACGCAAAATGCTCCAGCATCTCGCGCGTGGCCCAGGCATTCTGTGCATATGTCACACCATGCGCCAGATACTCGTCCCGGCAGCTGTTGAAACCTGCCCAGAAACGCTCGCGGTCGATCAGGAAATCGGTATCGCCCATCTCCCTCATCGCCGAAAGCCCCTCGATCAGCCCAGTTAGCGCTCCGGTCTCCGGGTTCCGCCCGAAACGGCCGCCCAAGGGCTCGGGCGTGTCCCGGTTTCCCCCGTGTTTCTGCAGCGCCAGAGAGTTGGCCGAGCCGTTGTGGCCCGAGGCATGGATCACCCAGATAGGGTGCTCGGTTGAGACACTGTCTAGTTCGACGCGCGTCGGCATCCTTCCTTCGGCAATGGATGTATTGTCGAACAGCACCCCCATCACCCATTCACCGGCAGGTGTTTCCGCGGCCTTGGCTCGCAGCCGCGCGAGCGCTGAGGGAATGTCGGGGCAATCGCCGCGCGGCGGCGAGGCCAGATCGACCCGGAACAGCCGGATGAACCCCGGGTCTGGAAAATGCCCGTGCGGGTCGATGAAGGCGGGGATCAGGGTCTGGCCTTGCAGGTCAATCTCCTGCGTGCCTGCAGGCATCTGCGCGCGCAGCTCTGCCTCGGCGCCAACAGCACGAATGGTCTGGGCTTCGGTCAGCACCGCTTCAGGCGTGGAGTTGGCCGTATCCATCGTCAGGATCGGGCCGTTGAAATACAGCACGGATGTCATTGCTCGATTTTCCGTAAACTCAGTCTTGTGATTTCACTACATGCCCGCACTGCTCCAGCAGCGGGCGGGAGGGGTAATCGATCAGGGTTAGCCCGCCGTCCGCAATCAGCGTCTGGCCGGTGACAAAGGAAGCGTCCTCAGAAGCCAGGAAAGCCACGGCGCCTGCGATTTCCGATGGCGTGCCCATGCGGTCCAGCAGCGACGGCGGCAAATCCCAGCTTCCGTCCGCATTTCCCGAGGCGGAGGCGGCGAGGTCATTGGCAATCCAGCCCGGGCTGACCGCATTGACCCGCACCGGCGCGGCCTCAGCGGCAAAGGAGCGGGTCAGGGCCTCAACCCCGGCCTTAGCCACGCCGTACAGCCCCCAGTTGCCGTGCCAGGTTGCGGTGGAGGAGATATTTACCACCGACCCGCCCGAGGCCTTAAGCAGCGGCAGGCAATGGGCGGTCACCAGATAGGTGCTGTCCTGATTGGCGCCGCGGATGCGGTCCCAGCGGGTGCCGGGGCTGTCCTCGGGGCCGTGCTCAATGAGCCGCCCGAGAAGGCCTGCGTTGTTGACCAGCACATCAAGCCGATCCAGCCCGGTCGCCAAACCGCGCACGTCTTCTTCGCGCGAAAGATCCGCCGTCAGGAACCGGGCGTTGCCCCCCTGCGCCGCAAGCTTCGCCGCTGCGGCATCGCCTTTGGCCTGGTTGCGGCCCACCAGGATCAGATCGGCCCCTTCGCGGGCAAAGCGTTCGGCGATGCCAAATCCAATACCCGAATGGCCACCGGTGATCAGAACGGTCTTTTTGTCAAATCGGGTCATGCTGCCCGCCCCTGATGCAGCGGCGCGAGGCAGCGCAACCCGTGGCCGTTATCGACCTCCCATTGCGGGGTTTGGCTGCAGATCTCCTGCGCAAAGGGGCAGCGTTCGCGGAACTCGCAGCCCGACGGGCGCTTGAGCAGGCTTGGCGGCTCGCCTTTCAGGGCAATGCGCTCCAGCCGCGCATCGGGGTCGGGTTCCGGGTTCGCTGACAACAGGCAGCGGGTGTAGGGGTGGCGCGGGTCGTGGAAGACAGCCTCAGTGCTGCCTTCCTCAACCAGCCGGCCCAGGTACATGATGCCCATCCGGTCGGCCACATGGCGCACGACGTTGAGGTTGTGGGTAATGATCACCATCGCCAGCCCCAGCCGCTCGCGCAGGTCGTTGAGCAGGTTCAGCAATTCCCCCTGCACCGACACATCGAGCCCTGCAGTGGGTTCATCCGCCAGGATCAGCTTCGGCTCCAGCGCCAGCGCCCGGGCAACACCCACCCGGCGCGCCTGCCCGCCGGAGAGCTGGTAGGGGTAGCGGTCGGCAAAATGCGCAGGCAGGTTCACCATCTCCAAGAGGCGCTTGGCCTCGGCGTCCAGATCACGGTCCTTCATGCCCTGAATGCGGTAGGGTTCGGTGATCAGGCTGCGGATCGTCAGACGCGGCGACAGGCTGCCGACCGGGTCCTGGAACATCATTGCGATGTCCTTGCGCAGCGGCCGCAAGGTGCGCTCGGAGGCACCGCGGATCTCCTGCCCGTCGAACTTGACCGAACCCTCCTGCGCGGGTGCCAACCCGGCAATGGCGCGGATCACC
>JBFOLS010000177.1:0-8971 GCA_040830225.1 Leisingera sp. | reverse complement strand
GCTGCTGGGCTATGCCGGCTGGGGCCCGGGGCAGCTGGAATCGGAGATCGCGATGAACGGCTGGCTGACCGCAGAGGCCGGCCCCGAGCTGGTGTTCGGTCTGGCGGACGACAGCAAATGGGGCGCGGCGCTGAAAACGCTCGGAGTTGATCCGCTGACGCTTTCGGCCAGCGCGGGCCACGCCTGAGCGTTTCCTTCTGACTGAGGTCGCGTTTAAGGCAGAGGCAGGCTCCCGCCCTTTGTTCCAATCATCAAAGATGATCTGAAAAAGGTTGGGCATTGCGCCGCGCAAGCGCGGCGCGGGCCGCCGTCTGCTCGGATTGAAAGCCATAATTGCTTGCAGCTTCCCGGCTGCAGTGCCCCGCTGATCTTCTTTCGGGTTTCCAATACCCCCGCCGGAGGAGAGCCGCGCTTGCGCGGCGCTGTGCCCAAAGCTTTGGCACCCATCTGTGTAGGGATTCAAACGGGCGGGAGCGCTCCGGCTGCAGGCTTAGCGCGTCAGTCCCGGGGGGCCGCTGCGCGGCGGAGACGGTCGTTGATGGCTTCACCCAGGCCTTTGTCCGGGATGGGGGCCACGGCGATAGGCCTACCCATCGCATCCAGACGGTGCAGATGGCCGAAGAGATTGGCGGCCGCCTCGGTCAGATCACCGCGTTCGGAGAGGTTCAGGTCGCAGGAGCCAGGCCCGAACCCAAGAAAGAGCTCGCCGTCCTCGGGCGCTTCAGCATTCAGGCGCACCGGCGCGCCCGGCGCATAGTGCGACAGCAACTGGCCGGGGGCCGTCAGCGGATCGTGTGCGTCGCGAAGTGCAAGCTTGCGGCCCAAAACCTCTTCCACTTCTTCCGCTGCCAGCCCGCCGGGGCGCAGCAGCATTGGCTGAGGCCCGGCCAGGCCGATGATGGTTGACTCCAGCCCGACTCCGCAGGCGCCGTCGTCCAGAATGGCGGCGATACGCCCGTCGAGGCCTGCCTTCACATGCGCTGCCGTGGTGGGGCTGATTTTGCCGGAGGGATTGGCGGACGGTGCCGCAACCGGGCCATCCAGCGCCTGCAGCAGAGCTTGTCCCGCGGGATGGGCGGGCACCCGCACCCCCAGCGTCTTCAGCCCTGCGGTCACCAGCGGAGAGATCCCGTGGCCGTCGCGCAGCGGCAGCACCAGGGTCATCGGGCCGGGCCAGAACGCCCGGGCCAGCAGCTCTGCCGTCTCGTTCCATTGGACGTAGCGCTGTGCTGCTTCCGCTGAATGCACATGGGCAATCAGCGGATTGAAGGACGGCCGCCCCTTCGCCTCGTAGATCGCAGCAACTGCTTCGCCCTGGCGGGCATCGGCGCCGAGGCCATAAACCGTCTCGGTCGGAAAGGAGACCAGCTTGCCCTCCTGCAAAAGCCGGGCGGCGCGGGCGATCCCCGCTTCCGTTGCGGCAAGAATTTCAGTGCTGTGCTGGGGCATTCCGGGTGACGCGGCGTTTTGGTTGATTGAAAAAGGCGTCCGATTAGGTAATCGGTCAAGCCACTGACCATAATAGGCCCGTGCCGGGAAGCCAAGGCTGCCCGCGCCAGGACGCCCCTTAAAGACCGCCAGAGGACGCCCATGACCTTCCGTGCCCCCGTTTCCGAGTATGAATTCCTGCTGAACCATGTGGTTGGCTATGACGCCATCCCGGAGACGGAGCGGTTTGCCGAGGCCTCAACAGACATGGTCAGCGCCATCCTCAATGAGGCGGGCAAGCTGTGCGATGAGGTGATGGCCCCGCTGCAGCGCAATGGCGACCTGCACCCGGCGCATCTGGAAAACGGCGTGCTGCGGACTTCGCCAGGCTTCGCCGAGGGCTACCAGGCCATTTCCGAGGGCGGCTGGGTTGGCATCAGTGCCGCTGAGGAGCACGGCGGCATGGGGCTGCCGCAGACGGTTGCCACCGCTGTCTACGAAATGATGGCCGGAGCCTGCCTGTCGCTGCAGCTGGCGCCGCTGCTGAGCCAGGGCCAGATCGAGGCGCTGGAGCATCATGCTTCGGACGCGCTCAAGGAACTCTACCTGCCGAAACTGATCTCGGGGGAATGGTCCGGCACCATGAACCTGACCGAACCGCAGGCGGGTTCCGACGTTGGCGCGCTCAGCTCCAAGGCGGTGCCGAACGGCGATGGCACCTATGCGGTCTCGGGCCAAAAGATCTTTATCTCCTGGGGCGACAATGATTTCTGCGGCAATATCTGCCACCTGGTGCTGGCGCGGCTGCCGGACGGGGTGCCGGGCACCAAGGGGATCTCGCTTTTCCTGGTGCCGAAATACCTGCCGGATGCGGACGGCAATCCAGGCAAACCCAATGACCTCAAGGTCGTGAGCCTGGAGCACAAAATGGGCCTGCACGGCTCTCCCACCTGCGTGATGCAGTTCGACGGCGCCACCGGCTGGCTGGTCGGGCCGGAGCACGGCGGCATGGCGGCCATGTTCACCATGATGAACAACGCCCGCCTGGGCGTCGGCGGCGAAGGCGTAGGTGTTGCCGAGGGCGCCTATCAGCACGCGCTGGCCTATGCGCTGGAACGCAGGCAGGGGCGCACCGCCAGCGGTTTCATCGCCGACCACGCCGACGTGCGCCGGATGCTGATGGAAATGAAGGCGGATATCTTTGCCTCCCGCGCGATCCTTCTGTCCTGCGCCCGCGCAATCGACATGCAGACCGCCACCGGCGAGGCCGGCTGGGCCGCCCGCGCGGCCTTCCTGACACCGATTGCCAAGGCTTTTGGCACCGACACCGGTATCCGGGTTTCGGAAACCGGGGTGCAGGTGCATGGCGGCATGGGCTTCATCGAAGAAAGCGGCGCCGCGCAGTATTACCGCGACGTGCGGGTGACTGCGATCTACGAAGGCACCAATGGCATTCAGTCGATGGACCTGGTGGCCCGCAAGATGATGGACGGCGGCGACATGGCCTTTGCCCTGATCGACGAGATCGAGGAACAGGCCGAACGCGCCCGCGCCACTCATCCCAATATGGCCGAAACCGTCTGGCAGGCTTGCGAGTCCTTGCGCGAAGCAACCGAATGGCTGGTTGCGCAGGAAGATCTGCAGGACCGCTTTGCGGGTTCGGTTCCCTATCTGCGGGCCTTCGCCCGGGTGCTGGGCGGCCATTACCACCTGGCCGCAGCGATGGCAGACCAGGGCGGGCCGCGCGAAAAGCTCGCACGCTTCTACATCACCCGGATGCTGCCGGAGCATGCAGCACTGCTGGCCCATGCCCAGGCGGGCGCCGCTGGCACCTTTGCCCTCAGCCTCGACGAACTGGCGGGCTGAAGACATGACCAGCGTACCTGACGTTTCCTTGCGCACCCCTTGGGAAGAGCCGCCGGCAGAGGGCGAGGCGATCGAAGTGGCAGAGGGCGTCCTCTGGATGCGTCAGCCGCTGCCGATGAAGCTCGACCACGTTAACATCTACGCGCTGGATGACGGTGATGGCTGGACGGTGATCGACACCGGCTTCAACACCCGCAAAAGCCGCGCGATCTGGGAAAGCCTGATGGCGGGCCCCCTGAAGGGCAAGCCGGTCACCCGTGTTGTCGGCACCCATCACCACCCGGATCACATCGGCCTGGCGGGCTGGTTCCAGTCCGAACACGGCGCTGAACTGGTCACCACCCGCACCGCCTGGCTGTTTGCCCGGATGCTGACGCTGGATGTGCAGGAGACCTGGCCCGCGGAAACGCTGGCCTATTACCGCAGCGCCGGCATGGACAAGGCGTTTTATGAAAAGCGCGCCAGCGACCGGCCCTTCAACTTTGCCGATACCGTGTATCCGATGCCGCTGGGCTTTACCCGGATCAAGCAGGATGACGTGATCCGCATGGGCGGGCGCGATTGGGACGTGCACATCGGCAACGGCCACGCGCCGGAACACGCGACCTTCTGGAGCCGCGACGACAACCTGGTGATCACCGGTGATCAGATCCTGTCGACCATCAGCCCCAACATTGGCGTCTATGCAACCGAACCGATGGCCGACCCGCTGGGCGAGTGGCTGGAAGCCTGCGAGCGCCTGTCGAAACTGGCGTGTCCTGATCATCTGGCGCTGGGCGGGCACAAGCTGCCGTTCTCGCGTTTGCCGCTGCGGATGCAGCAGCTGATCGGCAACCACCATGGCGCTCTGGAACGGCTGATGGATCACCTTTCCGTGCCGAAAACCGCGGCGGATTGCTTTGCGCCCCTGTTCAAGCGCACAATCGGGGAAGGGGAGTACGGGCTTGCACTGGTCGAATCCGTGGCCCATGTAAATCATCTGTACCATACCGGCCAGGTGGACCGCTGGATGCGCGAAGACGGCGCATGGCTGTATCAAAGCAAGGGGTAATGCACCCCGGAAAGAGGGGGAGCATGGACAACAAGATTTCAACCAGCGCCGAGGCGGCGGAAGCAGCGGTGCTGCCATGCGTGCATGAAGTGCACTCTGATCCCGAAGCCTGTGCAGGCCTGACCCAGGTGCCGGAGAAGCTGCAGCAGCCGGATGCGGCCAAAAGCCCGGCTCGCTGGGCCTATGAGCGGCTGATCCTCTACATCCAGAACTTTGAACAGCAGTTGGACGGCGAGCACGAGGTGGCCATGGGATTCACTGGCGGCAATGCCGGGGTGCTCAGGATCGAGGGGATGGGGTATTTTGATCCCGATATCGTCACCTTCTACGGCAGCGAAGGGAGCGGCTCCAAAACGCAGCTGGTGCAGCACGTGAGCCAGCTCAGCGTGATGCTGCGCGCCGTGCCGAAAGCGCGGCAGGAAGAGCCTGCAAACAGGATTGGTTTCCGCTTGGCTTCGGACCTGGAGCAGGAATGACGCCCTGGCATGCAGCCTTGTCGATTCGGGCCTGCGGGCCATGAAATCTGCCTTTCCGGGTGTGATGACCCGGAAAGGCAGGCAAATTTTACCTCTATGCGCTTTATTGACGTGGTGACAGTGGGCGGCAAATCCGGTAGTCACCAGAAAAATGCACGTGAATTGAGAGATAACACAAATGGCTGATCATCAGCACGGCACCATGGACATCACCGTTCAGGAAAAAATGTTCTCCAGCTTTATGACCTTCGTGACCCGTTTCTGTGTCGCGATGGTTTTCCTCGCGCTGTTCCTGGCCGTTTTCGCGACCTGATCCCGGAAGCGTATTTATGCGCAGTCTGCTCTGCCTCGGCGCGATGATGCTCGCGCTTGCGGGTTGCTCTGCGCCGCAGCAGCCCAATGCGGATGCTGAGACCCTGGAACGGGTGGCTTACCGCCATCCCGGTCCACCGGCGTTGACCCTCTACACAATGATAAACAACCGCACCGGCAAGGGCGGCCATACGTCGCTCATGATCAATGCATCCGAGCGCGTGATATTTGATCCTGCGGGATCGTTTTATGCCTCGGTTGTGCCTGAGCGGGATGATGTGATCCACGGGATTACGCCGGCGGTTGAAAAGGCCTACCGCGGCGCCCACGCGCGCAGCACCTATCATGTCGTCATTCAGCGTATCGAAGTGACGCCGGAACAGGCGCAAAAGGCGTATCAGCTTGCGGTGAGCAACGGCCGGGTGCCGGGGGCTTTCTGTGCACAGGCGACTATTGGCATCCTTCAGCAGGTTCCGGGGTTCGAAAGCCTGGACCGGACCTTCTACCCAGAGAAGCTGTCGGCGCAATTCGGCCAGCTGCCGGGGGTTGCTACCGAGCGCTATTACGAAAATGACAGCGCGGATTTGCAGGATGGCTTGGTCCGCAGCGATGCGGCCTTGAGCACTGCCGAAGAATAACCTCCGCTGGAAGTAAGCCGGCGCCGCCGTGCTGTGATCAGCCCGGCGCGGGCCATGCTGCGCATGGCCAGGTTTTTCTGCGAGTCCCTCGAGCCGGCAATGAGCGCCTAGGCCGCCAAATACAGCAGCAGCAGCGAGATGCCGCCCGCGGCGAGCCCGTAAAGCACGTTTTTGGTGAGGTAGCCCACGGCGAATGTCGCAGCCGCGGCAGCAAAGTGGATCAGGCTGGGCGCGCCGTCCGTGGGTGCGGGCCAGACCACCAGCGGCGCCACCAGCGCCGGGATGATCGCCACGGCCGTGTAGCGCAGGTGCCGCATCAGCCAGGGCGCAATCGGCTTGCCGCCCATGAAGCCGATGAAGGCAAACCGCAAGGCATAGCTGCCCAGGGCAAGCCCGAGAATCACCGTCCAGAGGACCGGGGAAGGAATGCTGCTCATTTCGCTGCCTCCGTCTTGGCTTTCTGCCGCTCCAGCCAAAGCTCCGCCTGGGCGCCGGCCACCATGCCGGCAATCCCGGCCACGATCAGCCCGAGGTTATAGGGCAGGGCGGACGCGGGCAGGGCGGTGGCGACTGCCACAAAGCAGGCCGCGATATGGGCGGGCGTCCGCAGCATCGGCCCGATCATTGCCAGAAACGCCAGCGGCAGCACAAAATCCACCCCCCAGCTTTCGGGGATGCGGGTTCCGACCAGCGCGCCCAGGACAGTGGCGATCACCCAGGCCGGCGCCACAATGCCATTGGTGCCAAAGAAATAGGCCATGCGGTGGGCCACCGGCATCTTGGGCTCGTTCTCGAACTGCACGATCGACAGCGCGTAGGACTGGTCCACCATGAAGTAGGCGGCAATCGCCCGCTGCCACATCGGCGCATCGCCCAGGTAAGGGGTCAGCGACGCCGAATACATCGCCATCCGCAGGTTCACCGCCAGTGCCGAAATCAGGATGATGATCAGCGGCGCATTCTCCTGCATCAGCTGCAGCGCGGTGAACTGGGCCGCCCCGGCAAAGACCGAAAACGAGAAAGCAAAGGCCTCGGGCACGATCAGCCCGGCCTCGGCAGCCAGCACTCCGAACAGGAAGCCGAAGGGAGACGCCATGAAGATGAAGGGCGCGCTGTCGCGGAACCCTTTCCAAAAGGCCGATTTGGTGGTGGTGATTGCCATCTGCGCGTCCTAGATTGCGTGCAACCGGCCTACGCCCGAAGCAGGAGGTTTGCAATTGGCAAGCGTTGATGACACTGCGGAATACCTGATCGCCCCCGGTGTTTCCGACCCGCGGCTGACCCGCGCCGTCACTGGCGTCGACCAGAACGGCGAGGCCAGCGAGATCTCCGTGGTCGAGGAGCGGCCGCTGACCATCTTCCTGAATTCGCAGGAAATTGTCACAGCGATGACCATCGGCGACTACCCGGAATACCTGGCCCTCGGTTTCCTGCGCAATCAGGGCATGCTGCGCGACGAAGATGAGGTGACCCGCGTCGATTTTGACGAGGATCTGGAAACCGTGGTGGTGCGCACTGCGGTGGAAACCAGCCACGAAGAGAAGCTGAAGAAGAAGACCCGCACCTCCGGCTGCGCCGTGGGCACCGTCTTCGGCGACATGATGGAGGGGCTGGAGGACGGGCGCCTGCCGCAGGTGGAGGTGAAAACCTCCTGGCTTTATGCGCTGGCGCACAAGATCAACCGCACGCCGTCCCTGTATCTTGAGGCCGGAGCGATCCACGGCACCGTGCTCTGCCAAGAGGACCGCCCGCTGGTCTATATGGAGGACGTCGGCCGCCACAACGCGGTGGACAAGATCGCCGGCTGGATGCTGTCGGAGCAGGCGGAAGCGGCGGACAAGATCCTCTATACCACCGGCCGTCTGACCTCGGAGATGGTGATCAAGACCGCGATGATGGGCATCCCGGTGCTGGCGTCCCGCTCAGGCTTCACCGCCTGGGGCGTCGAGATCGCCCGCGAGGTTGGCCTCACCCTCATCGGCCGCATGCGCGGCCAGCGGTTCATTTGCCTGTCCGGCGAGGAGCGGCTGGTGCGCGACATGGATCCTAAGGACGCTCCGGTGGAAGAGAAGAAGCACCGTAGGAAGAGTGCGGGAACATGACTGGATCATTGAACCTAAGGGCAGAGCCGGTCCGCGGGCGGAAGCGAAGCGCCCGCCCAGGGGGGGCGGACGGGCGCTGCCCGGCGTACCGCCGGGCGCAGGGGCACTGAATGAGCGAACATGCACCCAGTCTGTTGGGCCTGGCACTTCTGGTCCTTGGGCCGTTTTTCATTCTGAGTATTCTGGCGTTTTGGGCCATGTTCCGGTTTTGGGGACCGGTCGCGGCAGAGCTCGGGGTGTCTGTAGTGGACAGATCGGTATCACGGAGAGTGATCTTGAGGGGGATGACTGGTGCTCCCGATGCACTGCAAAGAAAAGTGCAGAAATGCAGATGGGTGTTCGCTGGAGTCTATGCGGGTTTTTTCGGCTGCATTTTGTTTCTCCTCGGAATGGGTGGCTTTCTGTTCCTATTGGGGTGTTTCGCTCTTTCAGCCGTTCTTTCCCGCCCCTATGTCTTTGAAGGAGTTCACAAATGACCAAACCCCTCGGTGTAGTCCTCGCAGGCGGCCTCGCCACCCGGATGGGCGGCGGCGACAAGGGGCGGCTGGTGGTTGGCGGGCAAAGCCTCCTGTCCCGCGTGGTAGACCGGCTGTCTCCTCAGGTCTCGGGCCTGGCGCTCAATGCCAATGGCGATCCGGAGCGGTTCAGCGATCTGGGCTTGCCGGTCATTGCCGACTCGATCGAGGGTTTTGCCGGTCCGCTGGCGGGTGTGCTGGCCGGACTCGACTGGGCTGCAGAGCAGGGCGCGGACTCCATTGTCACCGCCGCTGCCGACACCCCCTTCTTCCCGCAGGACCTGGTCGCCCGTCTGGCCGCAGCGGCAGATGGCATGGACCACCCGCTGGTGCTGGCCACCACCCCGCGCACCGGCGATGAGGCGCTGAAATCCGGCGGCGGCAAGCGTATCAACCGCCACCCGGCCTTTGGCCTTTGGCCCGTTGCCCTGCGCGATGACCTGCGCGCGGCGCTGCAGGACGGCTTGCGCAAGGTGGTGCTGTGGACCGACCAGCACGGCGGGCGGGAAGCCATGTTTGAGGCCGAGCCCTTCGACCCCTTCTTCAACATCAACACGCCGGATGATCTGGCCAAGGCCGAGGC
>JBFOLS010000176.1:0-3088 GCA_040830225.1 Leisingera sp. | reverse complement strand
TTTGTGAACCTGCTGATGCTGACCGGGCCATTGTATATGATGCAGGTCTATGACCGGGTGCTCGGCAGCCGCTCCGAGGCGACGCTGCTGGCGCTGTCTCTGCTGGTGGTGTTTCTCTACGGCATGATGGGGCTGCTGGATTATGCCCGCGGCCGGATCATGGCGCGGGTGGGTGCACGGTTCCAGGCGGCGCTCGACAAACGGGTTTTCGATGCGATGATCCGCCGTTCAGCGGTGGCGCAGGATCAGACCGCGCAAACCGGCCTCAGCGATCTGGAATCGGTGCAGAGGCTGATCTCCTCGCCGGTGCTGACCGCAGCCTTCGACCTGCCTTGGACGCCGGTTTTCCTGGCGGGCATCGCCTTGTTCCACCCCTGGCTGGGCTTGCTGGCACTGGCGGGCGGCGCGGTGCTGGTGGTGATTGCCATCTTCAACCAGCTGTTCACCCGGCTGCCGATGCAAAAGGCCAACATGACCGGCCATAAGGCCAACCTGATGTCCGAAGAAATCCGCAACGAAGCGGAGATGATCCAGTCGATGGGCATGCGCGGCGCCTCCTTCGAACGCTGGAAACAGGCCCGTGACGCGGCGCTGACGGACAGCGTGGCTGCCAATGACACCGGCGGCGGCTTCACCACGCTGACCAAGACGCTGCGGCTGTTCCTGCAGTCGGCGATGCTCGGCTTGGGCGCCTATCTGGTGCTGCAGAACGAGGTGACACCCGGTGCGATGATTGCCGGCTCCATCCTGATGGGCCGGGCGCTGGCGCCGATCGAGCTGGGGCTGGGTCAGTGGGCGCTGGTACAGCGGGCGATGAAGGGCTGGCACAGCCTGGCCGAATTGCTGGACAAGGTGCCGGAAGAGGCCGAACGCACCGCGCTCCCGAAGCCAAAGGCGCTTTTGGAAGTGCAGGGGCTGGCGATTGTGCCGCCGAGCAGCAACACGCCCTTGCTGCGAAATGTGAATTTCCGGGTGCAGCCGGGGCAGGCGATCGGGGTGATCGGACCTTCGGGCTCGGGCAAGTCGACCCTGGCGCGGGCACTGACCGGGGTCTGGCGCCCCGCGGCGGGCTCTGTGCGCTTGGATGGCGCCGCGCTGGACCAGTATGCACCGGATGTGCTGGGCGGCCATATCGGTTACCTGCCGCAGCGGGTGCAGGTGTTTGATGGCACCATCGCCCAGAATATCGCCCGCTTGCAGCAGCAGCCGGACGCTGAAAAGGTGGTGGAAGCGGCCCGGAAGGCCGCAGCGCATGAGATGATCCTGAAACTGCCCGAAGGCTATGACACGCGGGTTAATGCCACCGGCGGGCGCCTCTCGGGCGGACAGATGCAGCGGGTGGGGCTGGCGCGGGCGCTCTATGCCGATCCGGTTATCGTCATTCTGGATGAACCGAACTCGAACCTCGACAATGAAGGCTCGATTGCCCTTAACCAGGCGATCAAGCAGATCAAGGCCGAGGGGCGCTCGGTGCTGATCATGGCGCACCGGCCGGCGGCGATCCAGGAGTGGGATATGCTGCTGGTGATCGACAAGGGCACCCAGACGGCCTTCGGCCCCAAGGACAAGGTGCTGCAGGAAATGGTCGCCAACCATCAGAATATCCGCCAGGCCACTGGCGCAGGAGGTGTGCGATGAGCGTGGAGAGCAACTGGCCCGCGCGGCGGCCGCTGATCATCGGCTTCATGGCAATGGTAATCCTGGTTGGCGGCTTCGGCTCCTGGTCGGTGCTGTCGTCGATTTCCGGCGCGGTGGTGGCGACGGGCAAGATCGAGGTCGACCGCAACCGCCAAGTGGTGCAGCATCTTGACGGCGGTATCGTGGCCGAGATTCTGGTCGACGAGGGAGACACCGTGGCCGAAGGCGCAACGCTGCTGCGGCTCGATGCCAACGAGCTCACCTCGCAGCTGTTGATCACTGAAGGCCAGCTGTTCGAGCTGATGGCGCGCCGCGGCCGTCTGGAAGCCGAGCGCGACACCGCCGCTGATATCATCTTTGACCCGGAGCTGCTGAGGATTGCCGAAGACCGGCCTGATGTGATGGATCTGGTGCAGGGCCAGGACCGGCTGTTCCAGGCCCGCAAGGACACCACTGCCCGCGAGATCGAGCAGCTGGAGAAGCGCCGGGTGCAGATCGAGGAGCAGATCCGCGGCATTCAGGCGCAGCAGCAATCACTGAAGGTGCAGCTGGAGCTGATCGGCGAGGAGCTGGGCAATCAGCAGTCCCTTTTGGACCGCGGCCTGGCGCAGGCTGCAACGGTGCTGAACCTGCGCCGCACCCAGGCCAGCCTGGATGGCCAGCTGGGTGAGCTTGTGGCCTCCGAAGCGCAGGCGGGAGGCCGTATCACCGAGATTGACATCGAGATCTTGAAACTGGGCTCCGGCCAGCGCGAGGAGGCGATCAGCCGCCTGCGCGACCTGCGCTACCAGGAGCTGGAACTGGCCGAGACCCGGCGTTCGCTGCAGGGACGGCTGGCGCGGCTTGATATTACCGCACCGGTCTCCGGAATTGTCTACGGGCTGCAGGTGCAGACCCCGCGCTCGGTGATCCGCCCGGCCGATCCGGTGCTCTATCTGGTGCCGCAGGACCGGCCGCTGGTGATTGCAGCGCAGGTGGCGCCCACGGACATCGATCAGCTTTACACGGGGCAGGAGGTGACCTTGCGGTTTTCGGCGCTGGACCAGCGCAGCACACCCGAGCTGTTCGGCCATGTCACCCAGGTATCGGCGGATGCGTTTGAGGATCAGGGCAGCGGCCTGTCCTATTACCGGGCCGAGATTGAACTCAACCCCGGCGAACGCGGCCGCCTGCCGGCCGGAACCGTGCTGATCCCGGGGATGCCAGTGGAAAGCTACATCCGCACGGCGGACCGCTCGCCGCTGGCCTATCTGGTGAAGCCCCTGACCGACTACTTCGTGAAAGCTTTCCGCGAAAGCTGACATGATGTGCCCGCAGGCCGGAAAGGGCCGCGGGCAGGGCGCATTTGCTCTTTCCGATCTGTGCCTGTCCGGGTAGCGTCCCGGCCAGCAAAGACTCGGAGGAATTCGGCCATGAGCATCGAAGCAAAACTGAACGAACTGGGCGTCAC
>JBFOLS010000175.1:0-2607 GCA_040830225.1 Leisingera sp. | reverse complement strand
TTTCAGGTAATCGCGGCTGTCGTTCTTGCCCTGTGCATTTGGTATCTTGGAAACAATCTGATCCAGAACCTCCGCGCAGCCGGGCTCAATATTTCCTATTCCTTCCTCGGCAATCCGTCCGGGTACGACATCAACCAGCGCCTGGTTGAGTATGACAACCAGTCCAGCCACGGCCGCGCCGCCCTTGTCGGTCTGCTGAACACGCTGCTGGTGGCCTTCCTGGCCTGTATCACGGCCACGGTGTTCGGGGTTGTTGCGGGGGTTCTGCGGCTGTCCAACAACTGGCTCGTCTCCAAGCTTATGGCGATCTATGTCGAGATTTTCCGCAACATCCCGGTGCTGATCTGGATCATCATCATCTTCACCATCATGACGGCTGTGCTGCCGGGGCCGCGGGCGTTCCGCGGCGACGATGCCACCTCGAGCATGCTGCTTGACGCCTTTGCCTTTACCAACCGCGGTATCTACATCCCGATGCCCTGGTTTGAAAACGGCATCTTTGCCAGCGCTTCGATGAACTGGCTGCTGGTGATTATCGGCTTCGCCGGATCCTGGTTTGCCGCGCATCAGATCAATATCTGGGCCAATAACAAGCAGGAAGCCACGGGTGTGCGGCCCAAGACCCTGTCGCTGATCCTCGCGGCCTGGCTGGCGCCGTTCCTGCTGCTGATGCTGATCATGGGGCTGACTTGGGAATACCCTGAGCTGAAGGGATTCAACTTCAAGGGCGGCATCAAGATCGGCGGCCCGCTGATCGCGTTGTGGTTTGCCCTGTCGATCTATACCGGCGCCTTCATTGCAGAGAACGTCCGTGCGGGCATTCAGGCGGTGTCCAAGGGCCAGACCGAGGCCGCGTCGGCCCTGGGCCTGCGTCCGCGCCGGGTAATGAACCTGGTGGTACTGCCGCAGGCGCTGCGGGTGATCATCCCGCCGCTCATCTCCAACTTCCTCAACATTACCAAGAACTCCTCGCTGGCGATTGCCGTGGGTTATGCGGATATCACTGCAACTCTGGGCGGGATCACCCTGAACCAGACCGGCCGCGCTATTGAATGTGTTCTCTTGCTGATGCTGTTTTACCTGACCGCCTCTCTGGTGATCTCGATGGTCATGAACGTTTACAACGCATCCGTGAAGTTGAAGGAGCGCTGAGACATGACTGATCAGACAACCAACTCCATTGCTTTTGTTGCCGAGGGTACAATCCCGCCGTCGCCGCCGCCTGCCGGCGAAACCGGCCCGATCAAATGGCTGCGCGAGAACTTGTTCTCCAACGCGGTCAACTCGGTCCTCACCATTCTGGCACTGCTGGCGATCTACATGATCCTTGCCAGGATCCTGCCCTGGGTTCTGAACGGCGTCTGGACCACCAGCTCGCTGGCGGAATGCCGCGAAGTGCTGCAGGGCAAGGTGGGCGCCTGTTTCTCGGTGCTGACCGAGCGCTGGAACCAGCTGCTCTACGGCTTCAAGTATCCGGTGGATCAGTACTGGCGGCCGAACCTGGCCCTGCTGCTGCTGCTGGTCGCGATTGCTCCGGTGCTGTTCTTTGACCTGCCGCGCAAGCTGCTGGCCTTTACCGCCGTCTACCCCTTCCTGGCTTTCTGGCTGATCTGGGGCGGCACCATCATGGCGCCGGTTGTGGCGCTGCTGGGTTTTGCTGCGGGCGCATTCGTGTTCCAGACCTACGGCAAAGGCAGTTTTGCCATCGGCTTCTTCGGGGCCATAGCCGCGGCCTTTGCAGTCTGGATCCTGGGCGGCTGGCTGATCCCAGAAGGGGCGTCGGACAATGCCATGCTGCAGGCGGTGCCCTCGCGCGATCTGGGCGGCTTCATGCTGAACCTGATGCTGGGCGTGACCTGTGTGTCGCTGTCGCTGCCGCTGGGCATTGCACTGGCGCTGGGCCGTCAGTCGGACATGCCGCTGATCAAGTGGATCTGCGTGGTCTTCATTGAATTCGTGCGCGGCGTGCCGCTGATCACCCTGCTTTTCGTGGCATCGGTGATGCTGGCCTACTTCTTCCCGCCGGAAAGCACCGTCGACCTGTTCCTGCGTGTGGTGATCATGATCACCATGTTCTCGGCAGCCTATATCGCCGAGGTGATCCGCGGCGGTCTCGCGGCCTTGCCGAAGGGGCAGTACGAAGCGGCTGACAGTCTTGGTCTGGACTACCCCCAGGCGATGCGGCTGATTATCCTGCCGCAGGCGCTGAAGATCTCCATCCCGGGCATCGTGAACGTGGCTGTCGGCCTGTTCAAGGACACCACTCTGGTATCGGTCATCTCGATGTTCGACCTGGTGGGTATGATTCGCGGCCCGATCCTCGCCTCCACTGAGTGGAACGGGGTCTATTGGGAGCTTCTGGGCTTTGCCGCGCTTCTGTTCTTCGTCGTTTGCTACGGCATTTCTCAATACTCACAGTGGCTCGAGCGCCGTCTCGCCACCGACCACCGTTAAGGAGTTCAACATATGTCTGAACTTATGTCTGACCGTCAAATCGACCGCTCCAAGATGCAGGTGAGCGACGAGGTCGCTATCGAAATCTCGAACATGAACAAGTGGTACGGCTCGTTCCACGTGCTGCGCGACATCAATCTGACCGTCAACCAG
>JBFOLS010000174.1:0-2670 GCA_040830225.1 Leisingera sp. | reverse complement strand
GCGCGGGATGAGACCACGCACCGGATGTTTGCCGTCGAAGGCTATGCCTGCGTGCGGGTGGATATCGCTGGCACCGGCGACAGCGAGGGCGTCTTTGACGACGAATACTCCGAGCAGGAACTGAGGGACGGCGAAGCAGTGCTGGAATGGATCGCCTCACAGCCTTGGTGCACCGGCCGGGTGGGGATGATCGGAATTTCCTGGGGAGGTTTCAACGGGCTGCAATTGGCCTTCCGCCAGCCGGATGCGCTGAAGGCAGTGGTCACTGTGGCTTCTGCAGTCGACCGTTACGAAGACGACATTCACTACATGGGCGGCTGCCTGGTGGGCGACAACGTCAACTGGAGCGCGCAAATGTTTGCTTATCTGACCCGCCCCGCCGATCCGGAACTGCGGGCCGATTGGCGCGAGGACTGGATTGCCCGGATGGAAAGCGTGCCCTTCTGTGCGGTTGACTGGATGCAGCATCCGCTGCGGGACGGCTATTGGAAGCACGGCTCGGTCTGCGAGGATTGGTCCGCAATCCAAGTGCCGGTGCTGGCGGTGACCGGCTGGGCCGATCCTTACGTGAACACGCCGCCGGCGCTGGCGGCGAACCTGCAGGCGCCTTCCAAGGCGCTGATCGGGCCCTGGGAGCATCGCTACCCGCATATCTCCAAGCTGCAGGCTTCTGATTTTCATTCCGAAGTGCTGGGCTGGTTCGACCGCTGGCTGAAACAGGAGGAAAACGGCGCCGAGGATCTGCCGGCCTACCGCGCCTATATGCAGGAGCATTTCAATCCCGCAGTGCAGAATACTCCGCGCCGGGGGCGCTGGGTGGCTGAGGCGGAATGGCCGTCGCCCAATGTGTCCGAAGCTGTTTGGCATCTGGTTCCGGGCGGCTTCGCGGAAGGCGCGGGGCAGGGGGTTTCGACTGTTTCCTCTCCCGCCCATACTGGTCAGGCCGGCGGCTACTTCTGCCCGGGCATGCGGATCGACAACGAACTGGCAGGCGATCAGGCCGAAGATGATGCCTTGTCAGTTTGCTTCGAAACCGCTCCTCTGGAATGCCCCTTGGAACTGCTGGGCCGCTGCCGATTCAGGATGAAATTCTCGGTGGACAAGCCGGTAGCGCAGATCACTGCGCGGCTCTGTGATGTTTCACCCGAGGGTGTCTCGCAGAGGATTACTTTCCGGCCGCTGAACCTGACCCATTACAGCGGCCACGAGACACCCGAGGCGCTGGTGCCCGGACAAGTGTACGAAACAGAAATTGCGCTCAACGAATGTGCCCACAATCTGCGGACGGGGCACAAGCTGCGGCTGGCACTGTCGAGCTCCTACTGGCCGATGATCTGGCCCGCTCCGGAAGCTGCGGAAGTAACCTTGCATCTGGAGGGTTGTGCGTTGCTTCTGCCGGTGCGCGAAGCGGCCAAAGAGATTGATCCGGCCCATCCTGGCCCGGCGCAGAACTTCCCAATCTTGCAGGCTGAAGAACTGCGCGCGCCTTCTGGAACATCCGAGCGCAAGGTGCTGGAAGACGGCACAGTGGTGCTGGAGACCTTTGACGACTTCGGCGAGACCCGCGATCCGTATCACGGGCTGGCCACCGGCAGCCATGTGGCGATGCGCTATGCCATTCACCCCGATGATCCAACCTCAGCGCGGTTTGAGACACAGTGGCGTTTCACCTCCGAGAGGGATGGCTGGCAAGTCGCCATCGACACCGAAAGCACCATGCATTGCGACGGGCAGAACTTCTATCTGACCCAGAAATTGCGCGCCACGGAGGGCGCGGATGAAACGGAAGTGCTGGCAAAGGAATGGGCCAAAACCCTTCCGCGCGGGCTACTTTGAACTGATCTTAAGGGAGGACACCATGAAGATCGAATGGACCAAGGCGCCGGTGGGGCGCCGCAAGTTTCTGAAAGGCGCAACGGCCCTGGGTGCGGCTGCCGTACTGCCCGGCAGCATGGCCAGCCGGGCCTTTGCCGCCGATGACGGCGTGCTGCGGGTGCGCGCCTATGGCGACGCGCAGAACATGGACCCGGCGCATAGCGTTGGCGTGGTCGAGGAGGAAGTCCACGCCTCGATCTACAACAAGCTGATTCAGTACAAGCCGGGCCGCGAATGGGACTGGCAGCTGGACGCTGCCGCGATGATCGAGCAAGCGGACCCGACCCACGTCAAATTCGCGCTGCGCGACGACATCGGCTTTACCAACGGCTTTGGCGCGATGACCGCCGAGGACGTGAAGTTCTCCTTCGAGCGCATCATCGCCGATGCAACCGAAAGCCCGAACAAGCCCGACATGGGCCCGCTGAGCCATGTCGAAGTAACCGGCGAGCGCGAAGGCACCATCGTGCTGAAAGAGCCCTTTGCGCCGCTGTGGAGCATTGCGCTGCCTTATATTACCGGCAACATCGTCTCCAAAGCGGCGGTTGAGGCCGCAGGCGGCCGCATCGGCGCGGACCCGGTTGCGGAATCCGGCCCCTATCTGCGTTCCAGCTGGGAGCCGAAAGCCAAGACCACTCTGAAGCGCAACCCGGACTGGAAGGGTGAGGCGCCGGCCTGGGATACCATCGAGATCCTGCCAATCGACGACGAGAACACCGCCGAGATCGCCTTTGAGGCCGGTGAGCTGGATTTCACCCGCGTCTCGCTGGGCTCGGTAGAGCGTTACCGCGCCGG
>JBFOLS010000173.1:0-6796 GCA_040830225.1 Leisingera sp. | reverse complement strand
CTGCACTGCGGTAGCAACGCCCGGACGATTCGAGCCATCAGTATAGAAGGCCGCTTCCTGGTGGCTGTTTTCACCATAGCGCAGAGTCTGCTTCAGTTCGCCGGCAAAAGCACGGCGGCGCGGTGTTTTCTCTTCGATCGCTGAGGCCATCCAATTCGACACGACAGCATCATAGGCGGCGGTGCGGGCATAGGCGGTCTGCGACAGACGCTGGCGGAAGGCATAAGAGGTCTGGCCATCGTTGGCGTCCAACTCTGCCAGCAGCGCGTCATAGTCCTGCACGTCGGTGACAACATTCACGAACAGGTGATTCTTGGAGGCCGCGCGGATCATCGCCGGGCCGCCGATGTCGATGTTCTCGATCATCTCGTCATAATCTGCACCGCGCGCCAGCGCCGCTTCGAACGGGTAGAGGTTCACCACCAGAAGGTCGATGGCGCCGATGCCGTGCTCGTTCATTGCGGCTACATGGGTGTCATTGTCCCGCAGTGCCAGCAGACCGCCATGAACCATCGGATGCAGGGTCTTCACCCGGCCATCCATCATTTCCGGAAAACCGGTGACCTCGGAGACATCCTTGACCGTAAGGCCAGCATCGCGCAGCGCCTTGGCGGATCCACCGGTGGACAGCAATTCAACTCCGCGCGCATCCAGCGCCTTGCCCAGCTCGATCAGGCCGGTCTTGTCGGATACGGAAAGCAGCGCACGGCGTACGGGGTGAAGGTCGGTCATGGCAGGGCAGGTCCTTTAAAGGCTGAGTCAAACGTCTCGGGTTCGTCCCGGTTCAGGTCTCGCACGGCAACCGCAGTTTCCTGCGCCTTGCTTAGCGTCCACCGGACGCGGGTGGCATACTCCATCGCCCGCCCGGATAAAACGATCTGCTTTGCCGCACGCGGCTTCAAGCGGGTCTTTTCCAGGTAAACGCTCGGCTCCAGCGACAGTTTGCAGGTGCCGTCATGACGGAAAACCCAGATTTCCCCGCTCTTGAGCGCCATGGATACTGCTGAGCCGCCCAAGTCAAGGGCCGTATCCACCTCCGGGTGCAGATGCAGCCGGATATCAAAGCCAATTCCGCCATCCGGACTCGCCCCACGCACGGAGTTGAATTGGCGTTTGGCAGAATCGTCCAACGCCACCAGCATGTCCTCGCCGCTCAACGCTCTGCCGTCAAAGGACAGGTCCAGTGTCCGGGCGTGGGTCAGGCCGAAATGCGCCGCATAACCATTGTGAGCGCCCTGAAAGCGGTAGCCATCGGCCAGATCGCTGACTTCCAGCGGCACATCATCAGGTGCTTCAATCAGCTCTTCATGGCCAGTGGTCTTGTTCGGCGAGGCCAGCCGGGCGCTGGAATGGCCTTCGATGCACAGAGTGGTATGCGAAGGCGTCGCCCGCCCAGCCCGGCGCCACTCGACACCAAAACACTCACCCGAACCGCAGTTCACGACCAAAGGCCGCCGTCCGGAGGTCAGTTCAAACGCCAGGGTCGAGGCATGGCCATAATTTGATGCCTTGCCCTTCGGCGGCATGGACGCATCGACAATCACCGAGGTGCGCCGCGCCGACAGCCGGGCAAAACCCATTGCCAACCCGTCGGCATGGCGTTCGGCCACATGGCTGGCAGCCAGCGCATGATCCAGCCGCCCTTCCAGCCCGCGGCCGCCGCCGTGGAACCGCGCCAGCCCGCCGTCGCAATGGCGAAGAGTTCGCAAAGCCGGGGCGATCCGTTCGATGGCGGCGGAATGGGCAAGCGGCACCGCGCGCCCGGCCTCGTTCAAGGCCGCAGCCGCCCAGGTCAGTAGGGTAAAGACCTCCAGCAGCTCTTCCGGATTTCGGGTCGGCACCCCGCCTTGTTCGTCGATCTGGGACTCGCACTCCGCCGCCAGCGCCTTGACCGCCGGGTCCGCCAATTCTTCGCGCCCCTGCAGCGACAGACCCGCATAGATCAGCCCGCACAAGGCTTCAAACCGCGGCAGCCCGGGAGCCGCCCCCTGCCAGCGCTGGGACAGATACCAGGTTTGCTGCGCCAAAGAACCATAGAAGGCCTCTGTTTCCTCCTGCTCCTTGCCGCTCAAGAGGAACAGCGCGTGGTTGATCCAGCGGATCACCCGTCGGCCTGTGAGGTCCGGCAACCAAGCCAGCCCGCTGCCCCGCCCGTGCTGTTCGATCCAGCCCCAAACCCAGCGCTGCGCTTTTGCACGCGCCTTGAAGTCGCCCACCGCGGCCAGGTCATCGAGCCAGGCAAATCCGTGCCGTTCGGCGTCAAAGGCTGCGTCGGGCGCCGAAACCTCCCAGAGGCCAGTGTCAGGGGATTCGACCAGATAGCCGGCAAACAAGAGGTTGCCCGCCACCAGCTGCCGCCCGCGGGCAAAGCTTCCGATGGTGCGCGGCTCGGGCTGCGAGACGAAACCGGTTGCGGCCGGCTGGCTGCGCGCCCGCCAGGCGTAAAACCGGTTCAGCAGCCGGGTGCCGCGGCCTGCCATTCTGTCGTAAGTGGACATGCTCTTCTGCCTCGCGCCAGGGGTTTACCAGGGCGTTTTGGCGCGAGCATAGCGCGGGGTGTTCGCCAAGTCACCGGCGAATGCCGGGGGCGCCCCAGGGTCACGCGGATTTGCGCAGAAGGGCCATGTAAAAACCGTCCATACCGCCGCGCTCCGCCCAGTAATCGGGACGCAGGCGCAACCCGCCTTCTTCGGTTACCCACGCCGGTTCCACTCCAGGCACCTGCAGGGCCTCGCGGTCTGCGGTCATATCCGGGAACATATCCAGCGCTTCCTCGACCTGGCATTCGCCCTCGTCCGGCAAAAGCGAGCAGGTGCAGAACATCAGTCGGCCGCCGGGTTTTACCAGACTCCAGGCATGCGCCAGCATCTGCGCCTGCAGCTCAATGAGTTCCCCGAACTCGCTGCCATCTTTGGCTTGCGGCAGGTCCGGATGGCGGCGGATGGTGCCGGTGGCGGAACAGGGCGCGTCCAGCAGCACGGCATCATACTGGCCACCTTGCTCCAGCCCGTCGCCCACGATCAGCTCAGCTTCTAGCCCGGTGCGGGTGAGGTTCTCCTTAAGCCGGGCCACTCGGGGTTCCGAGGCATCCACAGCCGTCACCTTAGCACCGGCCGAGGCCATCTGCATGGTCTTGCCGCCCGGCGCGGCGCAAAGCTCGAGAACAGTCTCTCCTGATTGTGCATTCAGAATACGGGCTGGCAGCGCTGCGGCGGCGTCCTGGATCCACCAATCCCCTGTGTCATAGCCCGGCAGAGCCGACACCTGGCCCGCGCTGGCAATCCGCACTGAGCCCGTCGGCAAGGCCTCGCCGCCCAGCGCGGTCAGATCCACACTCGGCTTGCCCGTCACATCCAGAGGTGCGCCCGCAAAATGCGCTGCCTCCATAGCCAGCATCGCTTCGGCACCCCAGGCCTGGACCAGCGGTTTGCGCAGCCAGTTCGGCAGCCGCGGCGTGCGCAGCTTGGCCCATTCCGCCGGCCCTTCCTCCGCCACCTTGCGCAGCACCGCATTGACCAACCCCTTTAGCTGCCCATGACGGCGGTGCTTGGAGACGATCGCCACCATTGCATTCACCACCCCATGCGCAGCGCCGCCCGAGCACAGCTCAACCGTGCCCAGCCGCAGCGTGTTCATCACCATCAGCGGCGGGGCCTTCTTCAGATGTTTCTTCAGGACCCGGTCTGCTCGCTCCAGCCCGCGCAGGGTTTCAACCGCCAGCCGCTGCGCCCGCGCCCGGTCCTCGGGCGCCAGCTTCTCCAAAGCCCCGGCCGCATAGCATTCTGCCAGCAGCCGCCCCTCTCCCAACACCTGATCCAGCAGGTAAACAGCGGTGCGGCGGGCGTGGTTGGCATCGGACATTCATCAACTCCTAAGGCGCCCGGGTTGTTTGGGCCGGACAGGGGCGTATATCATGGCGCAAGCATAAAGGAACCCGCGATGAGCGAAGAGAACGCCCCCGAACAAAAAGACCTGCCGCCTGCCGCCCAGCGCGCCCTGGCCGAAGCCGAAGAACGCCGCAAGGCCGCTGCGGCGCAGGACGCCCGCCCCAAAGAGCTGGGCGGCCGCGACGGCCCCGACCCCGCGCGCTACGGCGACTGGGAGAAAAAGGGCATCGCTGTGGATTTTTGAGACGCGGGGGCCAAACGTCATGATCGTGGAAATCCGCAGGTACACTCTGCATCCCGGCAAACGCGAAGAATTCATCCGGTTCTTTGAAACGGTGAATCGCCCTGCCTTGAAGGACGCGGGCATGCTGATTTTCGGGCCGATGCGGGATACCGAAGATCCGGACAAGGTTCACTGGATGCGGGCCTTCCCGAATATGGAAGAGCGGGAGCGGATCAAAGAAGCCTTCTATAACGGGCCGGTCTGGACCAAGGAGGTCGAACCCTTCGTCATGCGTCTGATTGCGCATTTCGAGGCATCAGTCGTTTCAACCACCGAAGGGTTTGAGGGGTTCAAAGGAACCCCGGACCTTTAATCACAGCCCCAGCACATCCACCATATCGTACTGGCCCGGACCTTTGTCCTGGCCCCACAATGCGGCCTTCAGGGCGCCGCGGGCAAAGATGGCGCGGTCGGTAGCCATATGGCGCAGCACGATACGCTCGCCCGCAGCGGCAAACAGCACGTCATGTTCGCCCACGATGTCGCCGCCGCGGATGGCGGTGAAGCCGATGTCGCCGCGTTTGCGGGCGCCGGTGATGCCGTCGCGGCCGGAATCACGCACATCCGACAGCTTCACACCCCGCCCCTCGGCGGCGGCTTCGCCCAGCATCAGCGCTGTGCCGGAAGGTGCATCGACCTTGTGGTGGTGATGAGCTTCGATCACTTCAATGTCGAAATCTTCATCCAGCGCTGCTGCGACTTTCTTGGTCAGCTGGGTCAGCAGATTGACACCCAGGCTCATATTGCCCGCGCGCACGATCACCGCGTGGCGGGAGGCCGGCTCCAGCTGGGCGATCTGCTCATCGGTCATCCCAGTGGTGCCAATGACATGCACAGCGCGGGCCTGGGCCACCAGCTTGGAAAAGGCCAGCGTCGCTTCCGGCGCAGTGAAATCAATCACGGCCTGAGCCTTGGAAAATGCCTCCAGCGCATCCGCGGTCACTGTGACACCAACCGGCGCCCCGCCCATTGCTTCGCCCACATCACGGCCGACCCAATCGTGGCCCTCGCGCTCAACCGCGCCCGCCAGCGTGGCCTTGTCGCTCTCCAGCACCGTTTTGATCAACATCTGCCCCATGCGGCCCGATGCGCCGGTAATCACGATCCCTGGTTTGTGAGTCATTGGCCATTTCCTTGTTCAAGCTGGATTTGTCCTACAATGCCGGGCAGCGCTTGGCAAAGGCTGCGATCCGGCATAGATCGGGAATATGGCAAAGAACAAATTCCACGACGGCCCCGGGCCCTCTCAGCGCCAGCTTCGCGTCGGCGAACTGATCCGCCGCTCGCTCTCCGAAGTGCTGGCGCGCGGCGATGTGCATGACCCGGACCTGAACCGCATGTCGATCACCGTCGGCGAGGTGCGCACCTCGCCGGATCTGAAAATCGCCACCGCTTTTGTGCTGCCGCTCGGCGGCAAGGGCCAGGAGGATGTGCTGAAACTCCTGGCCCGCAACAAAGGCGAACTGCGCCGCATGGTCGGCAAGAAGCTGGGACTGAAATTCACCCCGGATCTGCGTTTTCGGCTGGATGAGACCTTCGATCAGATGGACGACACCCGCCGGATGCTGTCCCAGGACGCGGTGCGCCGCGACGTGGAAGAGTGATCCGCCGGGCCGGATTGCTGCTGGCCGCGCTCTGGGCCGCCCCGGCGGTCGGCGCAGTGGACTGCAGCGATGTGGCCTATAACGGCAACCGCTATTCGATCTGCGAGGTCGATGCGTCACAAGAGCAGCTGCGGCTGTTTCTGAAAGATGGCGAGGGGCAGGTCTACGGGCATTTCTCCACATTGGGGGAGGCATTGGCTGAAGAGGGCAAAACGCTCACCTTTGCCACCAACGCCGGTATGTACCACACCGACCGGTCTCCGGTAGGCCTTTATACCGAAAACGGCACCCAGGAGATGCGGCTGGTGACCAATGCAGGACCCGGCAATTTCGGGTTGCTGCCCAACGGGGTCTTTTGCATCCGCGACGGCCGGGCCGATGTGTTCGAGACCTTGGCTTTTGAAAAGGCCGCCCCAGACTGCGCGTATGCGACCCAATCCGGGCCGATGCTGGTGATTGATGGCGCGCTGCATCCGCGCTTTCTGCCCGATTCGGACAGCTATTATGTGAGGAACGGCGTCGGCACCTCGGCGAATGGCAGCCGGGTGGTCTTTGCTATCTCGCGCAATGCGGTAACGTTCCACCAGTTCGGCAGCCTGTTCCGGGATCACTTGGAACTGCCCAATGCGCTGTATTTCGACGGCAATATCTCGCGCCTGCACGCGCCGCAGCTTGGGCGCAGCGATGCCGGCTTCATGATGGGGCCTGTTGTCGGCGTGGTTGAGGACGCGCCTGCGGGCGGGTAGAACCGGCCTCAACCCGGGCGTTTGCGTACTTGGCGTACCATCGGCACCGTGTAGATTACCAAAGCGACCCAGATCATCGGGAAAGCGATCATTCTAGCGCGGCCGAATTCCTCACCAAACAGCAACACGGCCGCCAGCATGATCATCGTGGGTGCGATGTACTGCAGGATGCCCATCGTCGACAGCCGCACCAGCTTGGCTCCGTTGGCATAGACAATGAGCGGCACCGCGGTGACAATACCGCAGCCCAGCAGCAGCGCAGTGTCGGAGAACGAG
>JBFOLS010000172.1:0-2532 GCA_040830225.1 Leisingera sp. | reverse complement strand
TGCATCAGGCCGAAGCCGCGCGGATTGGTGTCGACAAAGGACGAGACCTGAAGGCGGTTGGGGTTGGCCAGCGGCCGCCACAGGGTTTCGCCGTTTCCGTTGAGGACCAAGAGACCTTCGCTGTCGTGCACCGCCGGGCGGAAGTCGTCGAATCGGCCCGGGTTGGTGGAGTCGAACAGGAACATCGAGGTCAGCGGCGCGAGGCCTGCGTGGGTCAGTTCCTCGCGGGCAAAAAGCGTGGCCTCTACATCCATCACCGCGCTGTTGCCAGGCGTGATGGTGAAGCGGTAGGCGCCGGTAACAGAGGGCGAATCCATCAGCGCATGCACCACCATAGAACGCTGGCCGGGCGCGGGGGCCTCAAGCCAGAAGTCGGTGAATTCGGGGAATTCCTCCCCCTCGGGGTCGGCGGTTTTCAGGGCCAGGCCGCGGGCGGACAGGCCGTAGTTGTTGCCGATGCCAATGGCGCGGAAATAGCTGGCGCCCTGGAAAACCGCGAATTCGGTTTTTTTAGTCGGGTGGCCCAGATCGGTGCGCAGGCGCAGGCCGGAATAGCCGAGGTGGCCCTTAGTGGTGAGATCCGGAGCTTTCTTGTTCTTGTCGAACAGGTCGATGTCGAAGGGCACATGCTCGGCCATACCGTCGGTGACCGCATGCACCTGCACCGCGCGCGGGAAGTAGAGGCCGGGCAGGAAGAAATCGACGTTGTAGCTGCGGTCGGTCCCGGCCCAAAGCGCATCCGATGTGCGGAACCAGCGCGCCTTGTAGTCGTCATAAGACTGGTCCAGCCAGTCCTGCGGCACGGTGGGGCGCTCGGCGTAAGCCTTGGCTGCCAAAGCGCGGGCCTTGGCCACCACAAAGCCGTGGGTGAACGGCATTGCTTCACTGGCATAGCCGGGCAGTGCGGCCAGAGCAGTGCTGCCAAGCGCGGCAGCCAGGAAGGACCGGCGGGTCAAAGCTCTCATTTCTTGGCTCTCCAAGGCTGAGATTTGAACCAGGCGGCGCCATAAGCGCAGCCAATGATTAAAGAAAAGCCAACCAGATTGGCGAATGCGGTGGTCATAACCGCGCGGTCGGTTTGGTCAAGCGCAAAGCCGATAAATCGTGCCAGCGCCATCGAAAAAACGAACACGGCAAGCGACTGCTGGCCGACCTTGGTGATGATTTTCAGCAGCACTTCCCAGACCCGCGCGGCGATTGAGGAGCCGGAGGCAATCAGGCGCTTACCGCCTTCGCCCGCTGCCACCCAGCCCAAATAGGCCAGTGCCAGGAAGTGAGTGTAGCGCAGCAGTCCGAAATCGGTCTTTTCGCGCCATTCGCCGATGGCATCGCGGCCGGGCTTGATCAGGTCGGCCAGCTCGGGGTTTGCGGCTTTCACCCAGGCGAAGACTTTCCACGAGCCATAAGGCGCCGAGAGGATCAGGAAGGCGGCGCACAGAACGATCAGAACCTTTGAGACCGGCGGTTTCGGCAGCCAGCCCTTCATGAAGGCAAAGCCGGTGAAGAACAGCAGCTGCCAGCCGAAGGGGTTGAAGAACCATTCACGCTCTGACCAGGGCTCGGCGGGCAGCGACAGCCCGTCCGGGCCAAGGCCGATGATATAGGGGTTGGCACTCAGCCAGATCAGCACGCAGGCCATGCCTATGGCCCAAAGGCCCGCTTTCTCCAGCCCCATCATCAGGGGCATCAGCATCAGCACCACCAGATACATCGGCAGGATGTCAAAGTAGTTGGGCACATAGGTGAGGGTGAAGAGCCCCACCAGCTGGGTCTTCGGGTCCTTGAAGAAATGACCGAGGTTCAGAGAATTGACATAGCTTTTCTCAAACCCGCCATAGAGGTCGATGGCGGCCATAGAGACGGCGATGAAGACAAACAGGCCGATATGGGCCCAGAACACCTGCCAGCAGCGGAACAGCACCCGGGCGGTGCCCAGAAACCAGCCGCGGCGGGCAAAGGAGCCGCCAAAGGCAATGGCCGAGGCCATGCCGGAACAGAACACAAAGATCTCGGTTGCGTCCGAGAACCCGAAACGCGCGGGGATCCAGCCGGTCCAGCGGTTGCCCGGGATATGGGCAATCAGGATGATGAACATGGCAATGCCGCGGTAAAAGTCGAGCCGCGGGTCGCGCATGCGCGGCTGCGCCGTTTGCGGCGGCGGTGCGGCCCGGTTGGCAGCATTGGGATCGGTCTGAGGCCCGGGGAAGGGCGCAACGCTGGACATGTGTGTGGTCGTCCTTGAGGTCTTATTCGGCGGGAACGCTTTTAGCGCCGGACTGGTCCCGGCCTTCGGCGATCAATGTGCGGCGGGCCTGGGCGTAATTGTCCTCGGCACCGCCGCGTTTGTTGCGGCGGTCATCCCGGATTGCCTCGACCGCGTCAAGCCGGGCCTCGCGCCGGCCCGCATCAATGGGTTTTCGTTTCAAAAAATCGCGCCGGGCGCGGCTGGCCCCCGCCCACCGCATGGTGCCCCGGGGGGCGGAGAAATGGTCGGAAGGGGGGTTGGTGTTTGTCGCGGCCAACGCGACCACC
>JBFOLS010000171.1:0-2289 GCA_040830225.1 Leisingera sp. | reverse complement strand
GTTTTGGGGAAAGCAGAGCTGGCCCAGTTCGGGCCAGAGTGCAGGATTAGCGCCGATTAGCTGGCGTCGGTGCCGTAGCAGAGGCCCGCGGGGTGGCGCAGGACATAGTCAGCGTCTTGCATGCAGACGATCCGCAGACGACCGCGGCGGCTGTGGGTATACGGGTCGACGGTGATATCGAGACCGCCCCACATGCCGACCAAGACGTTGCCGAAATCACCGTGGAATACGTCGCCGTCTTGGATCTGGTTGGTGACCTCTCCCCGATACCCGTTCACGGTGTTGTCGCTTTCCCAGATCGGCGCGCCGTTGGTGCCGTTGAACTTCTGGGCGCTCTTGAAGTGTCCGCGCATCTTCGCGTTCTGGACATAGGCCATGCGGTTCACATCTGCATTCGCCGCGGCAATGTCGCTCTCCATCTGGATCACTTCAGCCCAGGTCGGCATAGCTGTCCCGCCCCCGGAACCTGCCCCGCCGAAGTCCACCACGTTCACGCCATTGGTGTTTGCAATGCCAAGCGGCCGGTCGCCGGTTCCCGGGCCATAGAAGCCGTCATAGTCGAGCGAGGTGCCCAGAGCGAGCGCAAGGTCACTGCGGACAAGCGCTTCCATGTCCAGGCTGGTTTGCTTCAGCGTGCGCCGGGTGATTTCCGAGTAGGCCGCAACGGTCTTCGGCGAGAACTGGCGTTGACCCAGGCTCAGCAGATCCTCGGTTGCCTCATCGTCTTCACCGATCCAGTAGCCAGTGGCGCCGCCTTCCTGGGTCGGAATATCCGGGTTGCCCACAAGCCCCATGAGCGGCGTGGCCAGCTGAAGCAGAATGGTCCGGTTGCGGAGCATCTGGATAAAGCTCTGCGTCAACAGCGGGTTTGCGATGGCGTTGCCGCCAGTGTCGGCCGGTGTTGCACCGCCGCTGCCGGTGTTAAGCGGCGCACGCATCAGCACATCTGTGGGCACCATGATACCCTGCGCATCCCGGCCCAAGGCCTCGGCCGCCGCATCTGAAGCCTCAAATTCAAAGGCAGCAGCCTCCTGGGCCGCGCGGTCGGTCGGGTTCGCCAGCGCCCGGATCGCGCGCAGGAACGAGAACTGATCCGCCTCGCCATCGGTAAGGCCAATGCCGGAGCGCTCGGTGATCTGGCGGTTTTCGGTGCTGCGCTGGTGCAGATGATCGAGCAGCCCGTCGCGCATTTCCTGAACGTCGCGGCCCTCCGCAATCATCTGCTGCGCCAGCTCCGGCGCGTTGTATTCAGTGCCCAACTCGTTCAGCTCGCGTACACGGGTGCGCTCCTGTTCACGGCCACGCTCCACAAGCGCCGCCTCGCTCTGACCGCCATCGTTACCGCCAGAGCCTGTGCCGCCACCTGCACCGCCATCGGCACGTTCCAGCACCTCGAGCACTTCGACGATATTGCCGTTTTCATCCACTTTTGCGCGGACCTTGTTGCCGTGCGCATCGCGGGTGATGATCGTTTTCATCTCGTTTTCCCTTTGCTGATTGCCCGCGGACCGTTCCGCCGCGCCTGCATCTTCCCCCGCAGTCTGCCCATCAGGGACCGTCCCGCCCTCTGGCGGAATTTCCAATTCGCGCCCCACGCCGACGCTTGGGTCGGCCGGAACTGCGACGATTGAAATCTCGAAAGGTTCCCACCGGGTCACGGTGACCAAGTTGGGCTGGCCTTCCCGGATCTCTTCCTTGATGGTGTGAACCTTGTAGCCCACCGACACATGCCGACGGATGCCGTCGACCACGTCCTGAAAGATTTCCTGGGCGCGGGTACTCTGGCCGAAGCGGACCACCGCCCGGCCGACACCATCACCATCGACACGCGCACTTTCAACAACGCCGATTTGATCATCCCAATCGTGGCTCAGCAGCAGCGCGCCGCCGTCGTTCAGCCGCTCGAGGTTCACCGCGGTCGCATCATGCGAAAGAACTTCCTCACCAAACCAGCGGCGAACCGGCTGGGTGCTGGAAAAGGCCAGCTCGACGGTGCGTTTGCCCTCGTCGATCTCGCGCACTTCACCCATGCGCCGCAGCCCGCCGCCCTCGCCGCGTGCGTTGATCTGCTCCGCTGTGAGCGCCCGGGTCAGAGTGCGGCCGACCAAGTCAGCTGCCGTTCTTACTTCCTTCGTCGGCCCCTTCACCGGCGGTTTCGGCTTTCGGATTGGCTGTTTTGCCCTTTCCCCGCCCTCCCTTTGTTTTTTCTTTTGTCAGCGCCATGATGATTTTTTCTGGGGTTTTGTCGGCGCGCATGTCTTCGATATTCGCCGCTTTCTTTGCGTAGAC
>JBFOLS010000170.1:0-2054 GCA_040830225.1 Leisingera sp. | reverse complement strand
GGCAAAGATGGCGCAGAACACGATGGTGCCGACGATGATCAGCCCCATCAACCCCAGCGGGTCGCGGGCGACGCCGTGGATGATCTGGCCCAGTTCGGAACGGGATTTAGCCATATCTCACGCCCTCCTTATTTCGCCTTGCGGGCGCGGGGATCGAGCCAGGCGTTGATCAGATCGGCCAGCGCGGTGGAGACCACAAACAGGCCGGTCGAAATCAGCACCGATCCCATCACGATCGGGTAGTTTCGGGTGGTGATGCTGTCGATCACCAGCTTGCCGAGGCCAGGGCGGGCAAAGACGATCTCGGCGAAAACCGCGGAAGACAGCAGGAACCCCATGCCGACGCCGATCACCGTGACCACAGGCAGGATGGCGATACGCAGCGCGTAGACCATCACCACCCGGCGCTCGTTGATGCCAAAGGCGCGGGCAGTCCGAATGTGGCTTTCCCCCATCACTTCCAGCATCGAGGCTCGCACCAGCCGGGCGATATATCCGACCCAACTGAGGCCGATGGCAAAGGCGGGCAGCACCAGGTGGTTCAGGCGGCCCCAGAAGCCGTCGCCGGCGCCGATGGCTGGAAACCACTGCAGATGCACGGCAAAGATCAGCAGCGACAGCAGCGCAACCACAAAGGCGGGCGCGGCCACGAAGCTCACGGAAATTGCGGCGGTGATCCGGTCGATCATTGTATTGGGATGCGCAGCGGCATAGGAGCCAAGTGCAATGCCCAGCGTGGCGGACCAGGTGATCGAGCCCAGGATCAGCCACAGGGTATGCGGCAGCTGCTGGAACACGATTTCGGTCACCGAGCGGCCCGAGAAGACGTCGATCCCCAGGTCACCCTGCATCAGGTTGCCATAGAAGATGAGAAGCTGTTTCCAGATCGGCTGATCCAGCGCCAGCTCAGCCGTCAGCCGCGCCTGCAGTTCTGGCGTGGCGCGCGGGCCCAGCATGATCTGGACCGGGTCGCCGGGCACGGCACGGATCATCAGGAACATGGCGGTGACCGCCACGATCAGGATCAGCAATGCCAGCCCGAACCGCCGGGTTGCAAAAAGTAACATGGCCGCGTGGCTCCCTTAGTCTCGCTGTGCGGTAGGAAATGGGCACGGCTGCTCCGCAAGTGCAGCCGTGCCAGTTGGTCAGGCCCGGGGGAGGGTCAGGCCTTACCGAAGTAGCGCAGCAGTGCCAGCCCGTCGGGCCGCAGTGCAGGCAACACCCCTGCCGAGTGGATTACCGGCGTCGCCTCATGAGTCAGGAAGCGGTAGGCGCCGCTTTCTTCCATCAGGTCCTGCGCGCGCTGGTACATCTCACCCCGTTTGGCGAGATCGGTTTCCTGGTAGGCAGCCGCGTGGATCTTGTCGAACTCCTCGTTGCTGAAGCGCTCCCAGTTCCAGTGGCCGACCTGTTCAGTGGTGAACCAGGAAGTGGCGTAATACGGATCCGGGGTCATCGAGTAGCGGTTCAGCACCAGCTGCAGATCCTCGTTGTCCGCACTTGCCCAGAAGGCGCCGGATTCCAGAACGTTCACTTCAACCGTGATGCCGATCTGCGCCAGGGTTGCCTGGATCACCTGCGCGGCGGTGGTGAAGGTGGTCTTGTTCAGGGTGTCGAGTTTCAGCGTGACGTTGGTTTCACCCGACTCTGCCAGCAGCGCCGCGGCTTTCTCAAAGTCCGCCTGCGGCGGGATCAGCGAGTTGGCACGGTTGCCTGCGAGGCCCGGCGCGATGATGCCGGTGGAGGGCTCCACGGCGCCAAAGTAGGCGGCTTCCAGAACGGTTGGCACGTCGATGGCGTGCTGGATCGCCTGGCGCAGCTTCTTGTTCTGCAGTTTCGGGTGATCCAGGTTCATGCCCAGCCAGGCATAATACAGCGAGGGGTACTCCAGCAGCGTGCCGCCGTTCGGCACACCGGCGCGGTAACGCTCTACCGAGCCCAGCGAGACGCGGGTGAAATCCAGCTCACCGGCCTCAAAGGCGATCTCGGCGGTGTTCTCGTCGTCGATTGGCAGGATCTCGATGGTATCCCAGGCCGGCGCCTCACCCTTCCAG
>JBFOLS010000169.1:0-6484 GCA_040830225.1 Leisingera sp. | reverse complement strand
GCCCTCTTCCTTGCCCTTCTCGATGTAGCCCAGCACGATGTTCATCTGGTTCTCGGTGACCATCGGGCCAAAGCTGGTCGCCTCATCCATCGGGTCGCCGATGATGGCGTTGCCGGTGCGCTCGGCCAGGCGGGCGAGGAATTTCTCCTTGATGCCTTTCTGCACAAACACGCGGGTGCCGTTGGAGCAGACCTGCCCGGAGGAGTAGAAGTTGCCGTTGATGGCGCCGCCGACGGCGTTTTCCACATCGGCGTCATCAAAGATGATCAGCGGCGACTTGCCGCCCAGCTCCATGGTGACGTGCTTCATGCCTTCGGCGGCGGCGGCATAGACCTTTTTTCCGGTCGGCGCCGAGCCGGTCAGCGACACCTTGTCGACGCGCGGATCGGTGACCAGCGCGCCGCCCACATCGCCCATGCCCTGAACAACGTTATAGAGGCCTGCGGGCAGGCCTGCCTCGTGCAGGATCTCGGCCACTTTCAGCGCACACAGCGGCGTGGTCTCGGAGGGTTTGAACACCATCGAGTTGCCGCAGGCCAGCGCCGGGGCGCCTTTCCAGCAGGCGATCTGGGTCGGGTAGTTCCAGGCGCCGATGCCGACGCAGAGGCCCAGTGCCTCGCGCACGGTATAGACCCAGTCCTCGCCCATCGGGATGTGCTCGCCGGTCAGCGACGCGGCCAGGCCGCCGAAGTATTCCAGCGCGTCGGCGCCGGAGGTGGCGTCGGCCACCAGGGTTTCCTGCAGCGGCTTGCCGGTGTCGTAGGTTTCCAGCACGGACAGTTCGTGGTTGCGCTCGCGCATGATGTCGGCGGCGCGGCGCAGGATCCGGCCGCGCTCGGTGCCGGTCATCTTGGCCCATTCTTTCTGGGCTGCTTTGGCGGTGGACAGGGCCTGATCCACAATCGCCGGGGTGGCGGCATGGACGGTGGCGATCTGCTCGCCTGTCGCGGCATAGATCACCGGGATCGGGGTGCCGGCGGTGTCCTCAACGTATTCACCGTTGATGAAGTGGCTGGCCTTGGGCTGAGCGGGATGTGTCATGGTCTTGTTTCTCCGGCGGGGTCTTCAGCAGGAGGAGATGCTGAACGGTTGCTAAGGTTATTCGCCGCGGGGAAAGCGTTTGCTTTCCTCGAGGTTGTCGAGATTCATGTGGTTGCGCATGTAGCGCTCGGAAGCCTTTTGCAGCGGCTGGTAGTCCCAGGGGTAGTAACCGCCCTGGCGCAGCGCCTCGTAGACAACCCAGCGGCGGGCCTGGCTGGCGCGCACTTCGGCGTCGAAGGTTTCAAGGTTCCAGCGGGCCTCGGATTTGGCGCGCAAGGATTCCAGCGTGCCGGCATGGGCCGGGTCGTCCGCCAGGTTGTTCAGTTCATGCGGGTCGGCCTCCAGATCAAACAGCTGATCGGGATCGAGCGCGCAGCGGTTGTACTTCCACTTGCCATAGCGCAGCGACACCAGGGGCGCATAAGACGCCTCGGCGGCATATTCGACGGCAACGGGTTCGCTGCGTTCAGTACCGGTGGCCAGCGGCACCAGGTTCTGGCCGTCGGTCCAGGGTTCAATCTCAGCCATGTCCACACCGGCCAGGGCGCCCAGCGTCGGGGTCACGTCCAAGGTCGAGACCGGGGTTTCAATGAGGCCCGCGGGCAGGTCCGGGGCCGAGATCATCAGCGGCACGCGGGAGGAGCCGTCGTAGAAGCTCATCTTGAACCAGAGGCCGCGCTCGCCCAGCATGTCGCCGTGGTCGGAGACGAACAGGATGATCGCCTCTTGCCGAGTGGTTTCCAGCACGTTCAGGATCTCGCCGATCTTGTCGTCCAGATAGGAGATATTGGCGAAATAAGCGCGGCGGGAGCGCTTGATGTCTTCTTCTTTGATGTCGAAGCTGCGCCAGTCGTTGGCATCAAAAATCCGCTTGGCGTGGGGGTCGTGGTCCTCGTAGTCCATCGCCGGGACTTCGGGCAGCAGATGCTCGCAGTCCTCATACAGATCCCAGTATTTGCGGCGCGCCACGTAGGGGTCATGCGGGTGGGTGAAGGAAACGGTGACGCACCAGGGACGGCCGTCAAGCCCGCGCGACAGCTCATACAGCTTGGCGGTGGCGTTGTAGGCGACCTCGTCGTCGTATTCCATCTGGTTGGAGGTTTCCGCCACCCCTGCCCCGGTGACCGAGCCCATGTTGTGGTACCACCAGTCGATGCGCTCGCCCGGCTTGCGGTAGTCCGGGGTCCAGCCGAAGTCGGCGGGGTAGATGGCGGCGGGCAGGCGGTCCTCAAACCCGTGCAGCGGGTCGGGGCCGACAAAGTGCATCTTGCCCGACAGACAGGTGTAATAGCCTGCCCGGCGCAGGTGGTGGGCGTAGGTGGGGATGTCGCTGCTGAATTCGGCAGCGTTGTCATAGACGCCGGTGCGCGAGGGCAGCTGGCCGGACATGAAGGAGGCGCGGCCCGGCGCGCAGAGCGGCGACGCGGTATAGGCGTTCTTGAAGCGGGTGGAGCGTTCCGCCAGCTTCTTCAGATTCGGAGCGTGCAGCCAGTCAGCAGGGCCGTCCGGGAAGAGTGTCCCATTCAGTTGGTCAACCATCAGGATCAGGATATTCGGGGCACTCATCGCGGACCTCCCTAGTCAAAGGCGATGTTTCTGCAAAGGCGCCTGGCAGGCCCGAGGGCACCGCCAGGCAGTTAGTGGCTGGACCGACTATTCGGGGAAACAGAAGTCCAGCCGGGAGACCGCCCTTAGTGGGCCGCCTTGATCTTTTCGAAGTCGAGCGTGTTCTCCTCGGGCGAGGCGTCGATGCTCATCACTTCGCTGCGCTTGGCGATCAGGATGTAGCCCAGGCAGGCCACGTAGATGCCGATCACCGCGGTGCCGATCCACTGGATCTGAAGCCACTGGCTCTGGAAGGCCAGGGTCAGGCCGAACAGAACCACAGCGTTGCCGATCACGTAAGGGATGGTGCCGAAGCGCTGTGCAGTCAGGTTCAGGTTGTCGGTGTAGAGGCGGATCAGCGAGTCAAAGGAGTTGACCACGAAGATGATGCCAACCGCGACCATGGAGACGTTGATCATCATCGTCGTCGCGATCTCGTTCAGGTGGTAGTAGTAGAGCACCGAGAACCAGATCCCCAGCGGGATCGACGGGAAGATCAGCAGCGCTGCCAGAACCTGCCAGGTGCGCAGACCGCCCACAAAGCGCGAGGTGAACTGGCCGATCATGATCGACCATGCGAACCACCAGAACAGGTAGAACTCGTGATAATCGGTCAGCGGCAGGATGAACTTGTGAATGTTCGCGAAGTAGCCGCCGATGTTCGACGCGGTGGCTGCAAATTCACCCAGGCCCATGCCGGCATAGGCCCACATGCCGAGGATCAGCGCCAGGAACAGCGCGGTTGAGCCAACCGACAGGATGCGGACGTATTTGATGTCGGTCGAGGAGAAGGCCGCGAACAGGATCACCAGGAAAGTGATGATATAGAACTCGGTGATCACACTCTCACCGTCGCCCATGAAGGTGGCGTAATACGGCAGGTAGACCAGGAACAGCGCGCCGGTGAAGGCGCAGGTGCCGATGATCACGATGTTGTTGATCCATTTCACCAGCGGGATTTCAAAGAACTTCACCCGCGGCTCGATCACACAGAAGTAGAAGGTGGTCAGGAAATAGAAGCCCCAGATCAGGAAGCCCCAGAAGCCGAATTCCAGCGCCAGCGGGTTGGTGAAGCCATAGGCCGGTTCCGCCGCGGTATCCGCGTAAAGCGGGAAGTCCCAGGCCAGCGGGAACATGATCAGGCCCACATCCAAACCGGAGGTGAACAGAATGGCGATGAAGGTGAAGAGGTGAACGGGGGTCACGCCGACATTGCGGACGTTCCACCACTTGATCACGCAGAACGCCACCAGCGCAAAGGCCAGCAGGATCCCGAACGAGATGATTGCAGTCATATGTCCCTCCCATTTGCAGGCGGTTCCCGCCTCAAGACATGGGATGGGTACATAGCACAGGAGTCTGATCCGCCAAACGGTTTTTTAAATGATCATTCAAGAAATCATTTCACGCTAACAACAGTTGAAACCTCGGCCCAATTGCCGCACTAATTTATCATGAGCAGGAAACGCATCCGGGACATCCGCAACGAAGAGCTGATCGAAGCCACGATCATAGCTGTGCATCAGCGTGGTTATGGTGTTGTAACCATGGCGGAAATCGCCAAAGAGGCCGGGGCCTCGGCGGCGTCGATCAACTATTATTTCGGCTCCAAGGAAGGGCTGATGGAAGCCACAATGCTGCATCTTCTGGGCAAGCTGCGGCAGGCAATGGCCGAGGGCTATGCCACGGCGCGGACACCGCGCGACCGGCTCTATGCGGTGATGGATGCGAACTTTGCCGACAGCCTGTACACTGTTCCCCAGTGCAGCATCTGGATGCAGTTCTGGGCAAATGCCCCCTATTCGCCGCGGCTCAGCCGCCTGCACCGAATCAACCGCGCCCGGGTGCGCAGCCATGTGCTGGCGGAATTGCGCTCTCTGCTTCCGGCACCGCAGGTGGAAACCGCGCGCCAGGCGCTGCAGTGCTACATGGATGGCGTCTGGCTGCAGGCGGCGCAATCCGAGGCAAGCCTGGACCCGGAAGCGGCGCGGGCTGCGGCGCGCCGGGTGGTGGATCTGGTGATCCCCTGAGGATAATGCGCTTGCACGGCCTTATGGCCGTCTGTGATAGGCCAGCTCGGTGCCGCGCGGCAGGTATTCCAGCGTCAGCCGGTCGCCGGTCAGTTTCTTGATCCGGTAGCACAGGCTGCTTCTGCCTTCCCGGTCCCATGCCATCAGAAAGTCGCCTGTCTGGGTCAGCCCGCGGCAGCTGCCCTGGACCGAAACAACCTCAGGCGCCATTCTGCTGCCATAGTAGAAGGCCCGGCGGATGGACCCGGTAATCGTGAACCTGTCTTCGGGGTCCGCCAGCGACAGCCACTCCCCCTGGATCTGCTGCAGCATCCGGTCAAAACGGTTGGGCTGGCGCAGCGTCACGCTGCGCAGCGCCAGTTCCCCGTAGGGGCCGAAGGATGCCGTCAGCACCCCGTCGACAACAAGCGGCGCGCCGCTGGGCAGCCCTTGCAGTATGGTAAACTGGGGATCGGAAAACCCATGGTGCCCCTCGGTGCTGATTTCCATGCCGCCCCCGACAAACCGGCATCTGACCCGGGCGTCGCCCCTGAGCCGTGCGCAGCCCTGGAAGACCACCTCCACCGCGAGGGACTCGTCGCTGCCAGGGGCGGCGGCATTTGCCGCTCCGGTCTGCTGGGAACGGGCACTCAGCAGGACCTGCCCCCCGGCCGCGCCGGCGCGTGCCTTGGCAAATCCCCGCTCGGAATAGCCGCGGCTCACACAGTTCCTGCCGCCCTCGATCCGGAACCGTCCCGGCGCAGTGCAGAAACGGACACCGTCATCACGGAACTTGTGCCCCGGGCCTTCGGCGCGGAAATAATAGAACCTGCCCTGGTGCCCTTGCGGCAGCGGGTCCATGCACTCTTCCGGCAGCAGCGGCTTCCAGCCCGTGGTTGCCCAGCCGCTGCTGCTGCGGGAGCTGACCGCAAGATAGTGAAGCTCGCCGGTATCATTGCAGATACTGGCCCCGGCCAAAGCCGGCTGAATATCCAGAAGAGCAGCCAGCAGCAATGCCGGCAGCCAAAGGTACAGCGCCATGCACAGCCCCTTCACACGTTATCAAGGGCGGAAGATACCCCGGATATGTAACACCTATAAGACGATTAAACGCCCGTTACGTTACCGGAAGGTGTAGGCGCTTTCTTTTTAATCCTGGCTTCACGCCAGGCAATGAAGCTGACAGCTGCCAGGATCAGCCCGCCACCGGACATCACCCAGATGTCCGCAGGCTCGCCAAAGGCCAAGGCGCCGAGCAGCGTGGCCCAGACAAGCTGCAGGAAGGTGACCGGCTGGGTCACTGCCACCGGCGCGGCGGCAAAGGCAAGCGTCATGGTGTAGTGGCCCGCAGTGGCAAAACAGGCGACGCCGAACAGGATTGCGGTCTCGGCCAAGGTGGGCGGCACCCAGACCGCCCAGGCAAAGGGAGCGAGGCCGATGGTGACGAATATCGACAGCATCCCGACAACAACCGCCGGGCTGTTGCTACCCACGGTGAACTTGGCAATCAGGTAGGAGGCACCGAAGGAGACCGCGGTAAACAGCATGGCGATATGGCCGGGGGAGACCTCCCGGAAGCCCGGCCGGAGGATGATCAGCGCACCGATCGATGCAACCGCAATGGCGGTGATGCGGCGGAAGGCAAGCTTCTCACCCAGGAACAGCGCCGCGCCCAGCGTGACATAAACCGGCGAGAGATAATTCATCGCCGTGACCTCGGCCAGCGGGATCTGGGTCATGGCGAAGAACCACAGCATCACACCTGCGGTGTGCACAACGCCACGGCCGGCGAACAGCGCCCAGAGCCGCGGCGTCAGGCGCGCCTTGCG
>JBFOLS010000168.1:0-2564 GCA_040830225.1 Leisingera sp. | reverse complement strand
GGCCTGCGTGGACCCGCGCCGCTTTGGCGGCTTTGCCGATCAGGACTATACCCGTGCCAAAAGCTTCGAAGATTACCACGAGATGTTCGTGACACCCCTGCCCGGGCGCGAAGCGGCAGCGGGGCGCGGGGCCCGCACCACACCGCTTTATGAGCCGCTCAAGGCCAAGGGTTCTGTCTACACCCAGGTCTATGGCTGGGAGCGGCCAAAGTACTTCGCCCCCGAGGGCTTTGCCGAAGACCTGCAATTCCGCCGCAACAACATGTTCCAAATCGTCGCCGAAGAATGCCGCGCCGTGCGCCAGCGGGTTGGCATCATGGATCTGTCGAGCTTTGCCAAATTCGATGTCATCGGCCCCGGTGCCGAGGCCTTGCTGGATCAGCTGACCGCCAACAAGCTGCCGAAAAAGGCTGGCGGCATCAACCTGACCCATGTGCTGTCGGACAATGGCCGGATTGAGGGCGAATGGACCATCACCCGGCTGGCTGTGGACCGCTTCTACGTTCTATCCGGCGCCGGAACCGAGCGGATGGCACAGGATCAGCTGACCTTTGCCGCAGGCAGCGATACGGCCATCACCAACGTGACCGATGACTACGGCATGCTGGTGATCGCAGGCCCCAAATCCCGCGAGGTGCTGGCAGCATTGACCGATACAGACCTGAGCAACACCGCCTTCCGCTGGCTCTCAGGTCAGGAGCTCTCCATCGCCGGCATCCCGGTCCGCGCCCTGCGGGTGAACTATGTCGGCGAACTGGGCTGGGAATTGCACGCGCCAATGGGGCAGCTGGCGGCACTCTACAGCGCGATCTGGGAAGCCGGAGAACCCCACGGCATTGCCGATTTCGGCGTCCATGCTGTGAATTCGCTGCGAATGGAGAAAGGCTATCGCGGCTATGGCGCGGAACTGACCAACGAGATCACCCTGATCGAGGCTGATTGCACCCGTTTCTACGCACCGGACAAGGGAGACTTCAAAGGCAGGTCTGCCACCGAAGCTGTCCGCAAAAAGGGCATCGCAACCCGGCTGGTCTACGGCGAGGTTGCCGCTGCCGGCTGCGACATCTACGGCGGCGAGGCGGTGATGCAGGGGGACAAGACGGTCGGTGTCTGCACCTCGGGCGGTTACGGCCATGCGACAGGCAAAAGCCTGGCCTTTGCCTATGTAGATCCCGGTGTGACCGGGGATTTGGAGGTTGTCATCCTGGGTGAACGCCGCGTGCTGACGCTGCTGGATGCTCCGGTTTGGGATCCGTCCAACGCCCGGCAGAAAGCATGAATGACGCCACAGATTATGGCCGCAGTTTTGCGGCCAAACAGCAGCCGCTGACGCTGGAGCAGGCGGCCCGGATCACCCCGCCGGTACAGGCGATGGAGACCAAAGGCATGATCGACGCGCCCCGGATGCGGCGCTGCCGGCAGCCAGCCGGAAACCATCGGCGGGATCCGCGACGATCTGCTGGCGGCTCCCTCCGTTTAAGGCACTGGCTGTCCTTGAAAAGGTGCAAGCTCTATGCCTTCGGACTGCAGAGTCGCCCGGACCCGTCTGGCAATGCTTGCAGCAGACGCCGTATCGCCATGCAGGCAGACCGTATCGATTGGCGTGGCGATCCTCGTCCCGTCCACGGCAATGATTGCTCCCGCCTTCAGCATTCCGGCCACCCGCCTGGCAATGGCATCCGGGTCGTGGATGACAGCGCCCGGCTCTCTGCGGTTCACCAGTGATCCGTCCGGGTTGTAGGCCCGGTCGGCAAAGATCTCGAGGGCGCTGCTGCATCCGAGTTCCTGCACCGCAGCCTGCTGCGCGGTGGCGGCCATGGCAACGATAATGAGGCCGGGGTCAACCGAAAGGGCCGCTTGGAAACAGGCCAGCGCCACCTGCCTGTCGCCTGCGGCCATGTTCGCCAGCGCGCCATGCAGCTTGACGTGGCGGATTCTGGCGCCGTTTGCGCGTGCCACCGCCTGTGCCGCACCGATCTGGTAGCGCACCATGTTGCCAAGGCTGTCCAGCGGCACCGTCATAGGACGACGGCCGAACCCCTGCAGGTCCGGAAAACCCGGGTGGGCGCCGATGGCTACGCCTTTTTCATGGGCGGCCCTGATCGTTTTGGCCATCACGTCCGGATCGCCCGCATGGAAGCCGCAGGCGATATTGGCCGAGGTGACTGTCTCCAGCAGCGCGAAGTCGTCCCCCATCTGCCAGGGGCCGAAGCTTTCCCCCATATCCGCGTTCAGATCGATGGTTCCGGTCATAGGCATTCTCTCTCAAGATCGTCACCGGCAGTGGCGCCGCTGATCAGCTGATAGGACAGCAAGTCAAACATGCTGTGCGGATCGCGCAGCAGCGGCCGCAGCGTGGTCCCAAGGGTCCGGCGGCGCTCCCGCTCAGCCGCCTCGATCTCCATCGCTTCTTCCAGTGTCACGAACCGGAAGCGGAAGGCGGTCCCCGGCCGCGCCTGTGCTGCCAGCGGCAGGTCTGCGGGCAGGACCGAGCCGATCCTGGGATAGCCGCCGGTTGTCTGGCATTCGCTGAGCAGCACGAAGGGCGAGCCGTCGCCGGTGAT
>JBFOLS010000167.1:0-4079 GCA_040830225.1 Leisingera sp. | reverse complement strand
CGGGCCGCTTGGGCGCTCTCCCGGGGTCACATCTTCGTAATCGCCGTCGATGATGTCATCCGGCTTTTCAGCTGCTCCGGGATAGTGCCTGCCATGCATGCTGCCGGGGCCCATCTGGAACTGCGCCACTGTGATACGGGCGCGCAGGTAACGGTACACGGCCAGCCGTACCGGCGGCATCAGCAGGGCAAAGCCAAAGGCGTCGGTAAAGAAACCCGGCGTCAGCAGCAAAGCGCCTGCAAACAGGATCATTGCTCCATGTGCCAAAGGTTCTGCCGGGTCGTTCAACTGCTGAAAAGACGATCTCAGCTGCCCCATCGCCATGCGCCCCTGGGTTTTCACCAGCCAAGTACCCAGCACTGCGGTCAGAACCACGATAGCCAGGGTTGGCCACAGCCCGATGGCGCCCCCCACCTGAATAAACAAAGCGATTTCAATGATGGGAACCATCAGGAAGGCCAGGAAAAGATACATTAGGGTTTCCTTGAGATCATACGCTGCAGCGGTAGACTTGCCCCCGCCCGTCACCTACATAAGACTTGACCGCTTTGGTTTCAAACCAAGCACGAACGCCTAGCATGAGGTATCCATGGAGTCGCCTGTGATTCAGCTTTTGGTTCTGGCCGGTATTGCCGTGTTTCTGATCCTGCGCTTAAAAAGCGTGCTCGGAACACGCGAGGGCTTTGAAAAGCCGCCGTTGCCGCAATCCGAAGCACGCGGCCGCCGCCCCGATCTGGAAGTGATCGAAGGCGGCCCGGACCGGGACATCACCGATCACGTTGCCGATGACAGCCCGCAAGCGCGGGCGCTGGCTGAGATGAAGCGGGTTGAGCCTTCGTTCCAGGTGCAGGATTTTGTTCAGGGTGCGCGCGGCGCATACGAGATGATCCTGATGGGTTTCGAGCATGGCAACCTGGACGACATCCAGCCTTTCCTGGCCGAGGACGTGTTCGAAAGCTTTGTTGATGCCGTTGCTCAGCGTGAGGATCAGGGCCTGAAGATTGAGGCCGAATTCATCGGCGTGCGTGAAACCACCGTGGCGGATGCGCAGTTTGATACGCAGTCCGGCCGCGCCGAGATCACCATGCGCTTTGTGGGTGAGATGACCTCTGTTGTCCGTGACCGCGGCGGCGACATTGTCGAGGGTGACCCCAAGGCAGTGAAACGCCAGAAGGACACCTGGGTCTTTGCCCGCAACATGGGCGCAGACGACCCCAACTGGCAGCTGGTCGCGACGGACGCATGATTGCGGCGCTTCGGGGGGCACTTGGGGCGGCTGCAATTGCAGGTGCCGCGATGACCGCCTCCGGGGCGCAGTCTGAAACCGTCTCCAGTATTCTGGAGTTTTCCGAGCTGGATGGCTGGGCCGAGGATAACCACTCCGCGGCCCTTTCTGTTTTTCTGGAAACGTGCCGGGATCTCAAAGATCCGGATTGGGTTGCGTTGTGCAAGGCTGCGAAATCGCAAGCTCCGGAGGGGGCTAGGGCGTTTTTCGAACTGTTCTTCCGTCCGGTGCTGATCGAAGATGGCAATGCAGCTCTCTTCACCGGCTATTTCGAGCCCGAACTGAACGGTTCCCGCTACCCATCTGGCCGCTACCGCTATCCTGTTTACAAGATGCCGCCGGAGGCGCGCCGCACCAATCTCTGGCTGCCGCGCCGGGATATCCTGACAAGCGGCGTGATGGAACAGCGCGGGCTGGAGATTGCTTGGGTAGATGATCCGGTTGAACTGTTTTTCCTGCAGATCCAAGGGTCTGGCCGAATCCGTCTGCCTGATGGCTCGACGATCCGCGTAGGCTATGGCGGGGCCAATGGGCACGAGTACAAATCCATTGGCCGCGAATTGGTGAGGCGCGGTGTCTACAATGCCCATCAGGTCAGCGCCCAGGTGATCAAGTCCTGGGTGCGGCGCAATCCTGTGGATGGCAAAGAGCTGCTGTTCCACAATCCTTCTTACGTTTTCTTCCGCGAGGTGCGGAAAGTGGCTGCCTCAAAGGGCCCGCTTGGTGCCATGAACCGCTCAGTCACTCCAATGCGCACTATCGCCGCCGATCCTGCCTATACCCCGCTGGGCGCGCCGGTCTGGGTTGAGAAGGACGGCCATATGCCGCTGCGCCGGCTGATGGTGGCGCAGGACACCGGTTCGGCGATCAAGGGTGCACAGCGGGCCGATATCTTTGTTGGCACCGGTGACGAGGCTGGACAAACGGCCGGCACAATGAAAGACCCCGGGCGGATGGTGGTTCTGCTGCCGATCCAGCGGGCCTATGCAATGTTGCCGGAAGACCTTTGAATGACACGGCGGAAATTGACGGAAGAAGAGATCGACCTCTGGCAGAAGGTCGTGAAGCAGACTGAGCGCCTGTCGCCCGGTTCCCATTCGACGCCGCCCTACCCGCCAAAACCCAAGCCCAAGCCCGTGAAGCATCCGGAACCGCGCCTCGACCCGTTTGAGGTTGGCAGCCGGGCCAAGCCAAAACCAGTGAAACACGATCTGAAACCCTCGATCGCCCGCAGTCTGTCCAGCGATCCGGTGAAGATGGATGAGAAATCCTTCCGCCGCATGAAGCGCGGCAAGATCCGGCCCGAAGGTAAGCTGGACCTGCATGGGATGCGCATCGACTCGGCCCACCCTGCCCTCACCAGGTTCATTCTGTCGGCGCAGGCCTCAGGCAAGCGGCTGGTGCTGGTGGTGACCGGCAAGGGCAAGCACCGCGACGAGCCGGGCCCGATTCCGGTGCCGCGCGGTGTTCTGCGCCACAAGGTACCGCAATGGCTGGCGCTGCCGCCGCTGGCCCAGGCGGTGTTGCAGGTGACGCCGGCCCATGTCAGCCACGGCGGCGAAGGCGCATATTACGTCTATCTGCGCCGCTCCCGCTGACCGCAGCCGCGGTTACCTGTTGCCGGACGGCGGGCCTGTCAGTGCAAGCTTGACTGCATTGTCGCGGATGATGATCTGGCCCGGCAGAATTTTTTGCAGCCCTTCACGGCCCTGGTCAAAGGTGTCCGCGGTTTCGCGGGCGCCGTTCAGCAGCGCCAGCAGTGCCGGAGAAGTGGCAGCCACGAAATGCTGCGATTCCGCTTCATCGGCAAATGCGGTGGTGTCGATGACTTCGACCGGCAGCCCGCTAAGGTCTTCGACGTTGTCCAGATTGCCCAGCCGTTCGCGTCCGTTCAAACCGCGCAGGCGTTGCGACAGCGTCAGCACATTGTCCTTGCGCGAGACAAAAATCAGAAAGGGCTGCGGTACTTTGGAAAACTGCTGCATCTGTGATTTGAAGACGTCGACGTCCAGATCCGGCGACATCAGAACCACACCGCCAAGGCTGCGGGCAGTCCAGCCCGGGGTGCCGATCTCGATCTGGCGCAGCGTCTCCATGGCCAGCAAACCGCCCATGGAATGGGCAACCACCACGATCCGCCCGGCCCCTGACGCGCGCAGTTTGCGCAACAGCGTTTCCAGCCCGTCACGGGCAAACAGCACGCTGTCGCCGTCATAAGCGTAGCCCAACGGCCGTCCTTTGCTGGGCCAGGAGTAAATCACAGTTGCTCCGGGGATTTCGATGTCATGGCTGAGCTGGGCGGCGCGGAAAGCGGTCTCCGCCTGGGTTGAGTTGAAGCCATGCACAAAGACCGTGACATCGCGCTCCTTGGGCGGAAAGCGGACCAGTTCCTGCTGCAGCCGGGCCGAGAAAGCTGCTTCGCTCTCGAATTTCCGGCGTCCGGCCATGGTGAATTCGGTGGCCGGGTCCGGATCGCCATAGCCGAACTTCAGCGAGCCGGCCTTGTGCTCCGGCGGGATCGAGACAGTGAGTTCTAGCAGGCTGAACCCGTCTGCCCGTTCGGCGCCAAATGTTCCGTCCGGCAACGGTTCGCGGTTGGTGGCGGCAAAGACAGTCTTGGCGGTGCCTTGCTCCAGAGCCTCGGGAACAGTTGGTGAAAGGGATCTGTCCGTGCAGGCCGCCAGAAAGCCCAGCATCACACCGCATATCAGACGCAGCCCTTGCATATTGTTCCACCTCAATCAATTGACGGCAGGCTACTGAACCTGCCGCCAATGTCCAGAGACGCTGCCGG